>SVOX01000078.1 GCA_015066165.1 Oscillospiraceae bacterium
CATTACGGCTGCTGCGGTTTTTGTTCCCAAACTGATAAACCAAAACCAAAACATCGAAACCGCCATAGATGCGAAAACTGCTCGGCTTCGTGCTAACTTGGGCCAAACTTTTGACGGCTTTGCCCAAAACGAAGCCAACGCTTTAAGAAAAAAAATCTTAAATTCCAAAAACACCGATGAACTTTATGAAGTTGTAGGTGTTAAATATTACATTTCGGCAGAAGGCGACGATAATAACGACGGCTACACCCCCGAAAAGCCAATTAAAACGCTCGAACGCCTTAACCAAATTTATTTATGCCCCGGTGATGCGGTACTTTTTAAACGTGGTGACGTTTTTCGTTTTGGAGAAACCGTAAAACTTAAAAGCAACGTGATTTACGGTTGTTACGGCGAAGGTGTAAAACCGAGAATTTACGGCTCCCCCGAAAACTATGCTCAAAACGACAAATGGGAAACAGAAACCGCAAACGTTTGGAAAATTCCGCTTACCTGCGACGAAGCGTGCGGACTTGTTATAAACCACAGCGAAATTATAGGTGTAAAAAAGATAGATGATGTTTCCGCTCTCAAACAAAACGGCGACTATCTTCACGATACCGAAAAAGGTGTTTTCTACCTTTACTGTGACCAAGGAAACCTATGTGAAGTTTATAAAGATATTGAAATTATGCCTTCTACAAATATTCTTGCGGCAGGTGTAAACAAAGAAAAAATTGTTGTCGATAATCTTTGCATTAAATATTCGTCGGGCTTTGGCATTACTTCTACCAACACCAAAAACGGATTTACGGTTACAAACTGTGAATTTGGTTTTTTGGGCGGTAAATGGGTAAACGCTCAAACCAAGAAGTTGCGTTACGGCAACGCTGTGGAACTTTGGAACGGCGGAAAAAACGTTAAAATAGAAAACAACTGGTTCTACCAAACTTATGATTCGGCTCTTTCCTGGCAAGGAAACTTGGGCGCTGATTATATTAACATTTCTTTTTCGGGCAACCTTTTTGAATACAACAACGGTGATATTGAATTTTTTGACCGCAACGGCGCAAAACTCGAAAACTTTGTTATGAAAGACAATATTATGAGATTTACAAGTATGGGTTGGGGTACCAGAAAAAATGACGGTGGAATACGTGGTATTGAAGGTTGCGTCCGTGCAGTAACCGGTTTTAGAGGAAAACCGGAACTTGCAATGGATGTAAGAAGTGTGTTGTTTGAAAACAACATAATCGACTGCCCTGCCCGTCAAATAATTAACTGGAATATCGAGCCCGAACATTTAAAAAATGTAAAAGCCACAGGTACAAAACTTTATGTAAAAGGTTCTTTAAGAACGCTTGAGCCATGTTTACAGGGCTTGCAACAAAGCGCAAACGATAAGTATGACGGACGTTTTGCTGTTGGTGAAAAGCAACTTAAAGAAATGTTTACACGCTTTGAACCAAAAGCCGAAATTTACTGGGAAGATTAACTGGAAAGGAAGATACATATGAAAAATAAAAACGTTATTAACATTGAGCAAACCAACGAAATTGCGATTGCAAAACTTCGTGCAAGTTACGGCAATATGGCAACCGGCTACTGCGAAGAAGAAGCCGATGCGCTTCGTGCTAAAATTCTCAATGCTCCTAACACTCAAGAAGTTTATGAGATAAGGGGCACAACGTACTACGTTTCAGCAAACGGTGATGACCAAAACGACGGTTTATCTCCCGAAAAGCCAATTAAATCGCTTGACCGTATTGAAAAATTGGAACTTAAAAACGGTGACGCTATTCTTTTTGAGCGAGGAAGTATTTTCCGTTTTAAAAGAACCATGAATATTGTAAACGGCATTACCTACGGTTGTTACGGCGAAGGCGTGAAACCAGCTCTTTACGGTTCTCCCGAAAATTATGCCCTGAATGACAGTTGGGAAGAAGTGAAACCAAACATTTGGAAAATCGACTTTCCTTATGAATATGCAAGCGGATGTATTCTTGATTACGGTATGATTGCAGGTGTTCAAAAGTGGGACACCAAATTTGACGGTATGAAAGAAAACGGCGACTACTTCCACGATTTAGAAACCAATAATTTCTATCTTTATAGCAAAGGCAAGCCAAGCGAAGTTTGGCACGATATTGAAATTATGCCTACCTTTTCGCTTATAATGATGCGTGATACCAAAGACGTTGTAATAGATAATATTTGTATGAAATATGCTGCAGGTTTTGGTATATCCGCTCCCGATACTCAAGGCAATATTAAAATCACCAACTGTGAATTAGGATACTTGGGCGGTTTATGGGAAGGCGTAAAACCTGGCGGCAGAGTTCGTTTTGGTAATGCTATTGAATTTTGGGCAGGTGCCAAAGATACCATTGTTGAAAACTGTTGGTTTTACCAAACCTATGACTCTGCTCTCACTTGGCAAGGTTCAGGCGGTAAATACGGTCAATGGGGTATTGAATATATAAATATCACCTACCGTGAAAACCTTTTTGAATACAACAACGCCGATATTGAATTTTTTGCGGGCAACAACTTCCCGCTTGAAAACTTCCGTATGGAAGACAATATTATGCGATTTACAAGCATGGGTTGGGGCAGCCGCACATACGACGGTGGTTACCGCGGTATTGAAGGTTGCGTTCGTGCAGTAACAGGCGGCGGAGCAAGAATACTTGACGTTAAGAGCGCTTACTTCTTAAATAACCTTATGGACTGTCCCGCAAGACAAACTATGAACTGGAACGTTGAGCCGTGGCAACTTGAAAAAATTCACGCTTCGGGCACACGTCTTTACATAAAGAGCGAATACCGTACATTAGAACCATGCCTTCAAGGTCTTCAAAACCAACCCGGTCTTCCCTATGACCGCCGTTTTGCTTGTAACAAACAAGAACTTATTGAAGGATATGAAATTTTTGAAAAAGATGCTGACATCCGTTGGGATGAACACGATAAATAGAAGAGGTAAAAAATTATGAAAAATCCAAATGTAGTAAACGTTGAAAGAACAAATGATATCTCTCTTGCTAAACTTCGTGCAAATTACGCTAACCCAGCCGAAGGTTATCTTGAAACGCAAGCAGATGAAATGCGTGCTAAAATTTTAAACACCGGCAACACCGAAGAGTATTACGAAATAAAGGGAACTAAATACTACTTCTCGGTTTCGGGTAACGACAATAACGACGGTCTCTCCCCCGAAACACCAAAATCTTCTCTTGAAGCGTTAGAAGCATTACCCCTTAAAGACGGTGATGCTGTGCTCTTTAAACGTGGTGATATATTCCGTTACACACGTACATACGGTCTTGTAGATGGTATTACCTACGGTTCTTACGGCGAAGGACTTAAACCTGCTTTCTACGGCTCACCCGAAGAATATGCCGAAAACGATACCTGGCGTGAAGTTAAACCTAATATTTGGGAAATGGACTTCCCTTACGAATACGCAGGCGGACTTATTATTGACTACAGCAAAATTATGGGTGTTCAAAAGTTTGCAGGTATTGACGCTTTGACCGACAACGGCGACTACACCAACGATTTTGAAAACAAAAAATTCTACCTTTATTGTGACAGTGGCAAACCAAACGAAGTTTATCACTCTATTGAAATAATGAATGCTTGTACCATTTTCCAAATGAAAGGAAGTAAAGATATCGTAATTGATAACATCTGCTTTAAATATTCAAGCGGTTTTGCTATTTCTTCACCCGACCCTAAAGGAAATATCCAAATTACCAACTGTGAATTTGGTTTCCTTGGCGGTAAGTGGTACGGTAAAGAAAAAGGCCGTCTTCGTTACGGTAATGCTTTGGAAGTTTGGGGCGGTCTTCCCAACCTTTATGTTGACGGTTTCCTTGTTAAAAACAACTGGTTCTACCAAACTTATGACTCGGCTCTCACCTGGCAAGGTAACCAAAGCGGTACTGTTTACAAAGATTTCACCTATACCGAAAATCTTTTTGAATATAATAACTGCGACATTGAATTTTTCGACAAAGACAAATCAGTGCTTGATAACTTCGTAATGTCAAAGAATATTATGAGATTTACCAGCATGGGCTGGGGCACCAGAACCTTTGATGGCGGTATTCGCGGTATTGAGGGTTGCATTCGTGCTTCAACAGGCGGTGTTGG
Source organism: Oscillospiraceae bacterium (assembly GCA_015066165.1). Taxonomy (GTDB): domain Bacteria; phylum Bacillota; class Clostridia; order Oscillospirales; family Acutalibacteraceae; genus UBA737. The sequence goes on from SVOX01000078.1 coordinate 4,138, forward strand.
CCGTAAAATGATAATCACCGATGCATATTTCACCGATAATATGCTCGACTGTCCCGCACGTCAAATTATCAACTGGAACACTTCCCCCGAACAAAAAGAAAAAATTCACGCTTCGGGTACAGTTCTTTATGTAAAATCGGCTTACCGTACTTTAGAACCTTGCTTACAAGGACTTCAAGATGACCTTGAAACCGAAGCCCGTGACTGCAGATTTGCTAAAAACGAACAGGAACTTATTGAAATGTTCCCCAAATTCGAAAGAGGCGCAAAAATTTACTGGGATAAGTAATTTATATGAAATTTATTTCAAAACGTAGAAAATTTATTTTTATTCCAATTATAATAATTTGTTTGTTTTTTTGTGTTTTGGTTATCGGAAATTTTTTATTGCCCTTATTAACCCCTTCTTCAAAGCCCAATAAAATCATGCCAATACCAACCAATATTGACACTTCAACCGATATGTCAACCGCAAAATTGAGAGCAAATTTATATGATACGGCATCAGGTTATTGCGAAACACAAGCCAATAATTTAAGAAGCCAGATATTAAATTCAAAAAATACACAAGAACTTTACAAAATAAGCGGTACAACGTATTATGTTTCTTCTTCCCAAGGTGACGATAATAACGACGGTCTCTCCCCCGAAAAACCGCTTAAATCAATTTTTGGTATTCGCAAGTCTTACAAAGCATCGGGCGATGCAGTACTTTTTAAACGTGGTGATACTTTTCGCTTTGGTGAATCGTTTTTTACCGAAGACGGCTTGATTTACGGTGCTTACGGTGAAGGTGAAAAGCCAAAAATTTACGGCTCTCCCGAAAATTATGCCAAATCAAAAAATTGGCAAAAACACCGTAAAAATATTTGGAAAATTCCTTTTGACTACCCCGAAGCCGGAGGCGTTGTTATAAACCACGGACAAATTGTTGGTGTGAAAAAATCGATGGTATTCACCCTGTTTGAAAACGGCGACTATTACCACGATATATACTCCGGCTATTTGTATCTCTACTGCAACAGCGGAAATCCAAGCGAAGAATACCAAGACATAGAAATTATGCCTTCTACAACAATTTTCGATGCTGTAGATGGTAATTATAACGTTACCATAGATAATCTTTGTCTTAAATATTCTGCAGGATTTGCCATTCACGCTATAAATGCTTTAGATTTTACTGTTACTAACTGTGAAATAGGTTTCATTGGTGGCAAATGGACAAGTGACAAACGGGTTAGGTACGGTAACGCTATAGAATTTTGGTCAGGCGCCGAAAAAGTAAAGGTTGAAAACAACTGGGTTTATCAGACCTTTGATTCCGCTCTTACTTGGCAAGGTAAAAACGGAAGAAAATATATTGACGTTTCTTTTTCAAATAATCTTTTAGAATATAATAATGCCGATATTGAATTTTTTGAAAACGAAGGTTTGCTTTCAAATTTTGTTATAAAAAATAACATTATGCGTTTTACCAGTATGGGTTGGGGTACACGAAGAAATGACGGCGGAATACGTGGTATTGAGGGTTGTATCAGAGGTGTCACCGGATCGCACCCCCGCAATAAACCCGTCACAGTTGAAAGCGCCTACTTCATAGATAATATTATCGATTGCCCCGCAAGGCAAATCATAAATTGGAGTTGGGAACCCGAACACAGCGAAGTCATTCACGCCAAAGGCACAAAACTTTATATAAAAGAAGAATATCGTACTTTGAAAAAATGTTTACAAGGACTGCAAACCAAAAAAGGAGAGTCTTATTACAAAAGGTCGGCTTCTAATTTACAAGAATTAAAACAGGACTTTGAAACTTTCGAAAAAGATGCCGAAATATATTGGGGCAAATAATTCAAAACAAAATACATATATTAAAAACTTTCCATTTAAGTATAATTTTATACCTTGTAATAAAAAAAGCGGTATGCTATAATGCAAAAAAATGCTGTAGCATACCCTATTGTTTTATTAGAGCACCGGAGGTAATTTTTATGAAGGGCAATTTCAACCACAAAGGTTTCTTTGATAAAGAAGCCCAAATTTTGAGAGAAAGAATTTTAAACACACCAAATACAGAAGAACTTTACGAAATCAAAGGCACAAAATACTATATGTCAAATAGCGGTTGCGACTGTAACGACGGTCTGACACCCGAAACTGCAATTAAAACATTTGAACGCCTTGAAGATGTTGATTTTAAAGCGGGTGATGCCGTTTTATTTAAGCGCGGTGATACATTCCGTCTTACAAGACAATTCAATACCGAAAGTGATATGATTTTTGGTTCATACGGTGAAGGCGAAAAACCAAAAATTTACGGTTCTGCAAGAAACTACGCTACATCTATCTGGAAGAAAACAAAAAACACCGAAAACGTTTGGGAAGCCAACTGTTACGATATTAAAATCGGTGGTGTTATTATAAATGATGGCGAGTATATCGGTGTTATGAAGCTCAAGCTCGACGCACTCACCGAAAATGACCATTTTTATCACAATACATACTACAGAAAAGTATATCTTTATTGCGACCGAGGAAATCCCGCGGAAGTATATAATGAAATTGAAATTATTTCCGATACTCAAGGCCTTACAATGAACGTAGGTATTTGTAACAACACCTACGATAATATATGCTTCAAATACTCCTGGTTCCCAACCTATGCCTACGGCAAGAATGATGGTATCCATTTTACCAACTGTGAAGCATGTTGGATAGGTGGTTGCGGCTCTCCTCATCCAAAGGTAGATATTCTCCGCCTTGGCAACGGTTTTGGCTCTTGGAACGGCGGTGCCGACACAGTTGTTGATAACTGTTGGATTCATCAAGTATTCGACTCTGGCGTTAGTTGGCAAGGGCATTACAAAGATGACTATGGCGCCGAATACGAATATAAAGACATCTACTACACCAACAATCTCTTTGAATATAACAACTGCGATATGGAATTTTTTGACAGAGCAGGTTCTTCCCTTATAAACTTCCATATGGAAAACAACATAATGCGTTTTACAAGTTTGGGTTGGGGTACCACCTCGGTTGAAGGCAAAATCCGTGGTATCGAAGGCTGTATCCGTGCACATACCGACGGAATGGATAAGATTGAAGACGTTTATTTCACCAATAATATTATGGACTGTCCCGCACGTCAAACAATCAACTGGACTGTTGACCCTTGGCAATTAAAGGACATTCACGCTTCGGGCACAAAGCTTTATATTAAAAACTCATACCGCACTTTAGAAACATACTTACAAGGCCTTACCACCGATGAAAGTCAACCCGGAAGCCGTCGTTTTGCTAAAACTTACGAAGAATTAGTTGAAGGCTTTAAAATCTTTGAAGAAGGCGCAGATATTTACGTAGAAGACTAATTTGGAGGAACTTTTATGAAATGTAATTTTAATCACAAAGGTTTTTTTGACAAAGAAGCCGCCGAAATGCGCGAACGCATTTTAAACACTCCAAACACCGAAGAATTATACGAAATCACAGGAACAAAATACTACGTATCAAATAATGGTTGCGATAAAAATGATGGCCTTT
>SVOX01000079.1 GCA_015066165.1 Oscillospiraceae bacterium
TACAATAAAAGAGGGAAAAAGTCTTGACAGCAGTATTGCCGATACTGTGGCAGAGGCAATGAAAGAGTGGGCTATTGAAAAGGGAGCCACTCATTATACCCACTGGTTCCAACCCTTAACAGGTATCACTGCCGAAAAGCACGACAGTTTCATCACCCCAACAGAAGACGGCCATATTTTGATGGAATTTTCGGGCAAAGAACTTATAAAAGGTGAACCTGATGCTTCTTCGTTCCCTTCGGGCGGTCTTCGTGCAACGTTTGAAGCACGTGGTTATACCGCTTGGGACCCAAGTTCCTATGCTTTTATTAAAGATAACACTCTTTGTATTCCAACTGCGTTTTGTTCATTTTCGGGTGAAGCGTTAGACCAAAAAACCCCCTTACTTCGCAGTATGGAAGCAGTTAATAAACAAGCACTTCGCATTGTTAAAGCGTTGGGCTATGATGACGTTAAACGTACTAATACCACCGTTGGTCCCGAACAGGAATATTTCCTTGTTGATAAAGAACTTTATAATAAACGTCCCGACCTTATTTATTGCGGAAGAACCCTTGTAGGTGCTATGCCGCCAAAAGGTCAGGAAATGGATGACCATTACTTTGGTGTTTTAAAACCCCGTGTGGCTGAATTTATGCGTGAACTTGATAACGAACTTTGGAAACTTGGTGTTCTTGCCAAGACTGAGCATAACGAAGCCGCTCCCGCACAGCACGAATTGGCACCGATTTTTACAACAACAAACATTGCCGCCGACCATAATCAACTCACAATGGAATTTATGAAAAAGGTTGCGCTTTCTAAAGGTCTTGTATGCCTTTTGCATGAAAAACCGTATGAGGGTGTTAACGGTAGCGGTAAGCATAATAACTGGTCAATTTCTACCGATACAGGTGTGAATTTCTTGAAAGCGGGTAAAAAACCCGAAGAAAATAAACTCTTCCTCTTAACACTTGCTGCCGTTATTGAAGCGGCTGACAAACATCAGGATTTGCTGCGTATTGCAGTTGCAACGGCGGGTAACGACCACCGTCTTGGCGGCAACGAAGCGCCACCGGCGGTTATTTCAATCTTCTTGGGTGAAGATTTAACCGATTTGCTTGAATCTATTGCAAACGGCATTCATTACGATACCTTAAAACGTGAAAAAATGAAAATCGGTGCAGACGTTATACCCGAATTTAAGAAGGACAATGCCGATAGAAACCGTACTTCACCATTTGCATTTACAGGTAATAAATTTGAGTTTAGAATGTTGGGCTCGGCTTCTTCTATTTCGGATACAAACGTAATGTTAAACACAATGGTTGCCGACGTATTTTGCGAATATGCCGCAAAACTTGAAAAAGCAACTGATATTAATAGCGAAGTTAATGCAATTATTAAAAATTGTATGCAAAACCACAAGCGTATTATCTTCAATGGTGACGGTTATTCTAAAGAGTGGGAAAAAGAGGCCGAAAAACGTGGGCTTTTAAATCTTCCAAGCACTGTTGATGCATTACCGCTTTTAAAAACAAAAGAAAACGTAGCCCTTTTTGAACGTCACGGCGTATTGAGCCGTTCTGAAATTGATTCACGTGTGGATATTATTCTTGAAAATTATTCAAAGATAATTCACATAGAGGCACTAACGTTAATTAGTATGATGAATCGTGACGTAATTCCTGCAATTGCGGCTTATGCCAATACTTTGTGTGAAGCGGTTAATAACAAAAACGTTATTGGTGTGGATAACAGCGTTGAATATGAGTTACTCTCAAGACTCACTGCTGCTAATAAAGAGATTTTCACTTTGACTTCGGCTCTTAAAAACGCAGTATCTTCTGCAGAACGTTCTAAAAATACGTTTGAAAAAGCAAATGAATACCGCAATAATATTTTAAAAATTATGGCAGATATACGCAAATATGCCGACAGCGCTGAAAGCGTTATGCCAAATGAATATTGGCCATATCCAACTTATGGTGATTTATTGTTTAAAATTTAATGGATAAGGGACGTGCATTGCACGTCCTTTTTTTAATGCGGAATTATTTTTAAGTAAATCAAATCGTAGGGGAAACCGCTGTTTTTCCTTTTAAATATTCATTGTTTTTTCTTGCTTTTATAACAATTTTCTTATATAATTATAATGGAATAATTTGTGAAATATTTTTTAGCAGGTGTTTTTATGAAAGATAAAAGAAAATATAAATCAAGCGCACTTATAAAACGGTTTTTACCGTATTATAAAAAATACATTCCAACCCTTATTTTAGATTTATTTTGCGCTTCACTCACCACAATTTGCGAAATTGTTTTGCCTCTTATTATGCGTGAAATCACAAATGCGGGTATAAATGATTTGGCAACTATTACTATTAGTTATGTGGTGCGTGTTGGTGTGCTTTATCTTGTGCTTCGAATTATTGATTCGGCGGCTTTTTATTATATGTCATACACAGGTCACGTAATGGGTGTAAAAATGGAAACCGATATGCGAAGAGATGCTTATGCGCATTTGCAAAAACTTTCAAACACCTATTTCAACAACACAAAAGTCGGTCAAATTATGGGTAGAATTACAAATGACCTTTTTGACGTAACTGAATTTTCACATCACTGTCCCGAAGAATTTTTCATTGCCGGAATAAAGGGTATAGTTTCGTTTATAATTCTTATGAATATAAACGTTTGGCTAACTTTAATGATATTTTTAATTATTCCAATTATGTTTTTGGTTTGTCGCAAATTAAACAAAAGAATGCGCGAAACTTTTAGAAAACAACGTCAATTAATTGGTGAACTTAATGCCCGTATTGAAGATTCGCTTTTAGGGCAAAAGGTTGTAAAAGCGTTTGCTAACGAAGATATTGAACAACAAAAATTTGAAAAAGATAACAAAAATTATTTCTCAATAAAAAAGCAGTCTTATAAATTTATGGGTGCGTTTTCTACTTCAACCCGTATGTTTGACGGCATTATGTACGCTTCGGTTGTGATTGCCGGTAGTATTTTTATGATAAAAGGTTACATAAATGCGGGTGACCTTGTGGCATATTTGCTTTACGTTACAACCTTTATTGCAACTGTTCGCCGTATTATCGAATTTGCTGAGCAGTTCCAACGTGGGCTTACAGGTATTGAACGTTTTGTTGAAATTATTGATGCTGATATTGAAATTTTTGACGAGCCCGATGCTGTACCGCTACAAAATCCAAAAGGTGATATTGAGTTTAAAAACGTTACTTTTGAATATCCTGATGACCATAATCAAGTGTTTGAAAATTTGAATTTTAAAATTAAAAACGGTGAAAAAGTGGCATTTGTCGGTCCTTCGGGCGGGGGTAAAACAACCCTTTGCAACTTAATACCACGTTTTTACGACGTTTGTGACGGTGAAATTTTGCTTGACGGTCAAAACGTTAAAAAATACACTTTAAAATCACTGCGAAAAAGTATTGGTATGGTGCAACAAGACGTGTACTTGTTCTCGGGTACCGTTTATGAAAATATCATTTACGGCAGACCCGATGCTACCAGAGAAGAAGTTATTGAAGCCGCTAAAAAAGCGGGTGCTGATGAATTTATCACAACCCTTAAAGATGGATACGATACATACGTTGGCGAACGTGGTGTAAAACTTTCGGGCGGACAAAAACAGCGTATAAGCATAGCACGTGTATTTCTTAAAAATCCGCCAATTATTATACTTGACGAAGCAACAAGTGCGCTTGATAATGAAAGTGAATTTGCTGTGGCAAAATCGCTTAATGAATTATCGGTTGGTCGCACAACAATAACTATTGCGCACCGCCTTTCAACCATTCGCAATGCCGATAGAATTATGGTGCTTGACTGTGACGGAATTGTGGAAGAAGGCAGCCACAATGAACTTCTTGAATTAAAGGGAATTTATTATAAATTTAACCAAATGGCAAGTGAACTTGAATAATAAAAAAATCTTGTTTAACTAAAGGATTTATGTTATAATTATTATGTGTATATATGTCTTGAGCTGAAAGGACTTTAATATGAAACAAAAGATTTTTAAAATTTTAAGTTTGCTTTTATCAATAAGTATTATATTTTCCGCTCTTTCAGGGGCTTTTTCTGCTGTTACGGTAAATGCCGAAACCAAAAAAATGCTTTATTTTTATTTGGGTGGCAGCGGACACCACATTGCAACAAGAGCAAGGGTTTTTCCCGGCGAGACTTATGTTTATGAATATAGCATTTATTGTTCACTTTATGATGATAGCCAACCTTGTGTTCGTGATGACGGCAACCGTGGCACTACTTGTACGCCTGTAATTATTTCGGAGCAAAAGGTTGATAATTATTATAAAATTGTTTGCGAAGCAACCATACCCGAAGATTATAATTGCGGTTCTACGGCATTTTTTGGCGTTAATTTATACGGTTTTTCGGAAGGATTTATTTTTGACAGAACTGTTTATAATAAAAATGACGTCAATAAAACTGATTGTTTTGAAAACAATGCCGATTTCCAAAACGGTCTTGATTACGTAGCGCTTGATATGGTTTTTTGGGGTAATGTTTTCACAGGTGACCGTGGTGGTAAAGGTCTTACTAAGTGGCAAGATGAAGCAAACACTTTGGCTATAACCGATTTTAGCGTTGATACAATAAATGAACTTATAAAACTTTATAATCCGAATGACGGCGACTGGTCTAACTCGTCAGATTTTCCCACTTATAATAAAGTTGAAGATTATTTAGACTATACAGTTGATGACGGCGAAATAATTATTACAAACTGCGATTCATTTATTACGGGTGATGTTGTAGTACCTGCAGAAATTGGCGTTTATCCGGTTACAACTATTGCAGATAATGCATTCGCAAACTGTGTGAATATTACAAGCATTGAATTTCAAAGTAATATTAAAAGCATTGGTGAAATGGCATTTTATGATTGTAAAAATCTTATGAGCATTTCTTTGCCATCATCGGTTACTTCTATTGGTGATTTTTCTTTTGCTAAATGCTCAAATTTGGCTCAAATTGATTTGCCTGAAAGTTTGGTTTCTATTGGCGAGAGCGCATTTTATCAAAGCGGTTTAGAAAGCATTACAATACCTAAAAATGTAAATGCAATAGGTAACAGGGCTTTTCTCGAATGTGGGAATCTTGAAAATGTGACAGTTGATACTCAAAATACATATTTTTCAAGTGATAACGAAGGCGTGCTTTACAATAAGGGTAAAACAACATTAATTTTGGTACCCAGCGCCAATACTGCCAAAGAATATAAAATTCCTGCTACAGTTACCTTAATTGACGAATCTGCTTTTGATAACTGTGTAAATCTTAAAAAAGTTTTGGTGGATAGCGCTAACGCTAATTTCAGTGTTGATGAAAAAGGTATTCTTTATAATAAATCAAAAACAAAACTTATTTATTGTCCGCAAAACACAGTAACCAAAAGTGTCATTATACCTTCAACAGTTGAAATAATTGGTGATTATGCTTTTAATAACACAAAAATACAAAGTGTTTATATCCCAAAAAGTGTTAAATCAATTGGTTGGGCTGCTTTTTCGGGTTGCTTGTCAATTTCAAACGTATATTATAACGGTGCTAAATCAGATGCCGAAAATTTGGAAATTGCCACTGTAAATGCTCCGTTTACAACGGCGGTATGGCATTATAATATTTGTAATGCTAACAGTCATACTTTCTCAAATGAATGTGACGCCGATTGTAATACTTGCGAATGGATAAGATCCGAGGGATTACATAAGTACTTGCAACCTTGCGATGCAGTTTGTTCTTTGTGCGGTGATGAACGAGATATCGCACATACATTTTTAAGTGAATGTGATGATACTTGTGACGTTTGCGGTGCTACAAGAACTGCGGCAGAGCATAAATTTGATAACGCTTGCGATAAAGAATGTAACATTTGCGGCTATATAAGAAATACTTATAATCATCAATATGATAATACTTGCGATAATACGTGTAATGAATGTGGTTTGGTTAGAAATGTTGAACATTCATATTCCTCAACTTATGAAACCGACCAAGAAAATCATTGGCGTTTATGTGTGGTTTGCGGTAAAACCGAACAAATCGGTCAACATATATTTGAAAATGACTGCGATAATGAATGTGATATTTGCGGTTTGCAAAGAGATGCATCACATGAATATTTAAATGACTGCGATGCCGACTGTGAAAAATGCGGTGATTTGCGAATAGTACAAGGTCACAATGGCGGTACTGCCACTTGTAAGAAAAAAGCCATTTGTGAAACTTGCGGTGAAGAATACGGCGAGAAAGATTTTACAAACCATATTGGTGAAATTAAATTCCGTGGAAAAGTTACCGCAACCTGCAATACTGAAGGTTATTCAGGAGACGGATATTGTATTGCATGTAATAAAAAAGCCGAAGATGGATGGGTAATACCTGCTACAGGTAATCATAAATATCAAAACGGTTGCGATACTAATTGTGATATTTGCGGCACAGTTCGTTTGATTAATCATAGTTATACACCCGCTACTTGTACCACACCAATTACATGTACTGAATGTGGTAAAACGTTGGGTGAACCGCTAGGGCATAAATTTGCTGATGCAACTTGCGACAAACCGCAAACTTGTACTGTTTGCGGTACTAAAAACGGTAGCGCATTAGGCCACAGTTATACCACGTATAATTATAATTTAGATGCAACGTGTACTCAAAACGGCACAAAAACAGCGGTATGTATAAATTGCGATTTGGAACATACTATTACTGCTGAAAATACTGCTTTGGGCCATAATTGGCAAGAAGCGACTTGTTTAACTGCTAAAGTTTGCTTGATGTGTGAATTGGTTGAAGGTTCACCGCTTGGACATAAGTGGGATGATAACCATATTTGTGAAAGATGTGGGGTAACCGATTGTAAACAAACAGGTCACATATGGGTTGGACCTACTTGCGAAAAAGCGGAATATTGTAAAACATGTTTGGAACAACGAGCCGAAGCATTCGGTCACGATATGAAACCCGCTACTTGTGAGGAACCATCTAAATGTTCTCGTTGTGACTATATCGAAGGCACAGCACTCACCCACAGTTATACAAATTATAAGTACAATAACGATGCTACTTGTAAGAAAGACGGCACAAAGACTGCTATTTGTGATAACGGTTGTGGAACAAAGAATACCATAACCGTTGTAGGTACTCAACTTGCTCACAAGAACGTAACAGTACTTGAAAGAAAAGCAACCCTTACTGCAAATGGTTCTTTGGTTACTAAATGTTCAGTATGCGGAACAGTTGCAAAGAGAACACCAATTGCTAAGATTGCATCAGTAACAACTACTGCTAAGATTACCTACAACGGTAAGACAAAGACACCTGCTGTAACAGTTAAAGATGCAAACGGCAAGGTAATTGGTTCTGGTAACTACACAGTTAAGTATGCAAGCGGTAGAAAGAACTATGGCAAGTATAAGATTACAGTAACCTTCAAGGGCAACTACAGCGGTTCAAAGTCAATTTACTTTGAAATCGTACCAAAGAATTCAAAGGTTTCTAAACTTACCGCTGCAAAGAAGAGCTTGAAAGTTAAACTCAGCAGACAAAAGAAAGCAACCGGATATCAAATCCAGTACAGCACTTCAAAGACATTTAAGTCTGCTAAGACTGTAACACTCAAGAAG
>SVOX01000080.1 GCA_015066165.1 Oscillospiraceae bacterium
CTACCTTTTTTATAAACGTAAATTTTCTTTGCCCCAAAATTTCAACAAGGGCAGGGTTCTTTTACAGTTTGGGGCGGTTGACCAAATTGCAAAAGTTTTTGTAAACGGTAAGTTTGTTGGTGCTCACGAAGGCGGTTATGAACCCTTTTATTTTGATATAACCGACTTTTTAAAAGACCAAAACACGCTTATTGTGGTTGCCAAAGACGATTTAGACACCTGCCGTCTTCCCTACGGCAAACAAAAGCACAAACGTGGCGGTATGTGGTACACCCCCGTTTCGGGTATTTGGCAAACGGTTTGGCTTGAGAGTGTGCCCAAAGAATATATTAAATCAATAAAAATCGATGCCGATGACAAAAAAGCAACCGTTACGGTAAATGGCTGTAAAGACGGCAAAATTTTGCTCGATAAAAAAGAGTTTGAAATAAAAAACGGCAAAGCCGAAATCAAACTTCAAAAACCGCTCTTATGGTCGCCTGAACAACCTAATCTTTATAATTTCACCGTAATTTCGGGCGAAGACAAGGTTGAATCTTACTTGGCTTTCAGAAAAATTGAAATTCGCATTATAAACGGTGTTGCCCGTTTGTGCCTTAACCAAAAACCCTACTTTTTTCACGGTCTTTTGGACCAAGGGTATTTCCCCGACGGTATTTTCACCCCTGCAACACCAAAGGAATTTAAAAACGATATTCTTTCTATGAAAGAACTTGGCTTTAATATGCTTCGCAAACATATTAAGGTGGAACCGCAGTTGTTTTACTACTATTGCGACCTTTACGGAATGGCGGTTTTTCAAGATTTTGTCAACAACGGCGATTATTCTTTTTTGCGTGATACCGCATTACCAACGGTTAGTATGAAAAAATTGCCCGACAAACTCTTGCACCGCAACAAACAAACCCGTGAAGCATTTATAAACGGTATGCTTTCTTGTGTTAACACCCTTTACAACCACCCGTCAATTGTTTATTGGACAATTTTCAACGAGGGTTGGGGGCAATTTTGCGCCGACGAAATGTACGATTTGTTAAAATCGGTTGATACTTCCCGCATTGTTGACTCAACTTCGGGTTGGTTTAAAGCCAAAAAAAGCGACGTTGAAAGCGAACACGTTTATTTTAAACCCGTAAAACTCAAAAAGAGCAACAAACCGATAGTGCTTTCAGAGTTTGGCGGTTATTCTTTCAAACCGCAAGGGCACGTAGCCAACACAAGCGACACCTACGGTTACCGCTTTTTCAAAACGGCAGAAGACTTTATGAACGCTTTTTCAGAACTTTATGAAAAGCAAATTATACCCCAAATTAAAAAAGGTCTTTGCGCCACGGTTTACACCCAAGTTTCCGACGTTGAAGACGAAACGAACGGTCTTTTAAGTTACGACCGCTTAATTTTAAAAGTTGACAAATCAAAAATGCTTGATATTGCAAAAAAAATATATGAACAAGCAAATTAACAAAGAGGAAGGTTTTGCCTTCCTCTTTAATTTTTTAAAATATTTTTAATTTTTATTTATCCTTTATTCACAAAATTAGCATATACTTTACGTATCACAATTTTGGAAGGAATTTTGCCAATGTATGTAATTAAAAACGCGCTAAAATGTATAGCCCGAGCCAAAGGCCGCAGTGTTCTTATTGGAATTATTGCCCTTGTTATTGCCACTTCCGCCTGTCTTGGTCTTTCAATTCGCCAAGCCGCCCAAAACGCAAAAGAAACCACACTAAACGAAATGGAAATAACCGCAAACATTTCGGTTGACCGAAGGTCGATGATGCAAAATATTAAACCCGATGAAGATGGTTTTGACCGTGATGCTTTTAAAGATAAAATGGGAGAAACTTCGTCGCTTACCCTTGAAGAATATAAAAAATATGCCCAAGCCGACGCTGTTGAAGATTTTTATTATACTATAACCGCTTATTTTAACGGCTCGGACGATTTGGAACCCGTAACCGACGAAGAAGAAACTGAAGAAACCGAACAAACCGAAAGCAAAAACAATATGCCCGAAATTCCCAGCGGTAACCGTGGCGGTATGAGAGGTATTAGAGCAAGCGGTGATTTTACCGTTGTAGGTTACAGTTCCGATTTGGCTATGACCGATTTTAAAAACAACACCGCATCTGTTACAAGCGGTACCGTTTTTAAAGAAGACACCGCCAAAAAAACCTGTATAATATCCGAAGAACTTGCCGCTTTTAACAATTTAAAAACCGGAAGCAAAATTACTCTTATAAACGCCAACAACGACACCGAAAATTATGAATTTGAAATTGTTGGTATATATAAAGCCGCCGAATCAAACGAGTTTTCGCAATCGGCGTTTGGCACAAGTCAAGACCCCGCAAACCGAATATATGTTAGTGCACGTGCTTTGAGCAATGTTATAAAACAGTCGCAAGCGGTATCTACCACCAAAACCACAAGCGACGGCAGAGAGTATGAAACCGCACTAAACGGCACTATAAATGCTACATATACCTTTGCCGACAGCGACTCTTTTGCGGCTTTTGAAACACAAGCACGCAAACTTGGTCTTGACGAAACTTACACTATTTCTTCGCCTGACCTTAATTCTTTTGAAGAGCGAATTACACCGCTTAATACCTTGAGTTCTATGGCGGGGTGGTTTTTGCTTGTGATTCTAATAATCGGCGCCGTTATTCTTGTTGTGCTGAATATTTTTAACGTTAGAGAACGCAAATATGAAATCGGTGTTCTTACCGCAATGGGTATGAAGAAAAGAAAAGTTGCAGTTCAATTTGTTTGTGAAATATTAGTAATCACAATGATTGCTGTAATTATTGGTGCCGGTATTGGTGCTGTGAGTTCGGTTCCTGTTACCAACACCTTGCTTGAAAGCCAAACCCAAAGCCAAACCGAAAACGCCGAACAACTTAAAAACAATTTTGGGCGTGACGGCAACATTACAAACAATACCGCTCCAACCCCGCCCGATAAGCCAAATAACTTTAGCGGAAAAATGGATAAAATGATAGGCGGTGCGGTTGACTATATAACAGAAGTTGACAGCGCCATGAACCTTACCGTTGTTTTTCAAATGCTTTTAATAGGGCTTGGACTTACCCTTGTAGCAAGCGGAATTTCAGTTTTGTTTGTTATGAGATACGACCCGCTCAAAATACTTGCAAACCGTGATTAGAAAGGAGAATGAAAATGGGAATTTTAACTCTTAAAAACGTTTGCTTTTCATACGGCAAAACCCCCGTACTAAAAGACGTTTCCTATGATTTTGAAGTTGGTAAAATATATTGTGTGACAGGCAAATCGGGGGCTGGGAAAACCACACTTTTGTCGCTTCTTTCGGGTCTTGCCCGTCCCACGCAAGGCAGTATTGAGTACAACGGCAAAGATATCAAAAAAATAGACAAATACAACTTTCGTTCAAAATATATAGGAGTTATATTTCAGTCCTACAACCTTTTAACAAAGTTTACCGCTTTGGAAAACGTTGTGCTTTCTATGGATATTGCAAAAGTGAGAAAAATAAACAAAAAAGCAAAAGCAAAAGAACTGCTTTTAAGCGTTGGTCTTAACGAAAAAGAAGCTGTGCGCCCCGTTCTTCAACTTTCGGGCGGACAACAGCAACGTGTAGCCATTGCAAGAGCGCTGTCTTATAATCCCGATATTATTCTTGCTGACGAACCAACCGGCAACCTTGACCGTGAAACCGAAAATGAAATTATGGAAATTTTCCGCAAACTCGCAAATAACGGCAAATGCGTTATTCTTGTGAGTCACTCGCCTTCGGTCGCTTCCCTTTGTGATGAAATATACCAACTCACGAAAATTTAGTTTATAAAAAAACCTAAAGACTGCGAACAAAACGCAGTCTTTTTTACATTTTTCTACTATTTATGGCATAAAACACTTGCAATTTATACAAAATGTGGTAAAATAGATATATCCTAAAAAATTTATAAAAAGGAGAGAAAAACCATGGACAAGTTCTTTAAAATCAAAGAACGCGGTTCAACAGTTAAAACCGAAATTATTGCGGGTCTTACCACTTTCTTTGCAATGGCTTACATTGTAATCGTAAACCCCAACCAATTAGTTGGTTTTAGCTTTGACGTTCCCGGCATCCCCCAAATTTGGAACGCAGTTTACATTGCTTCCATCATCGGTGCTTTTGTAGGTACCATTCTTTATTCGCTTTATGCGAAACTTCCGTTTGCACAAGCTTGCGGTATGGGTCTTAACTCATTCTTCTTCACCTCGTTTATTTTGCCACAGGTTATCCTCGGCAAAGACGGTGACGTAATCAAGGGTTACCATGCTGGTCTTGTTTGCATCCTTATTTCAGGTCTTATCTTCCTTATCCTTTCAGTTTCAGGTTTGCGTACAAAAATCGCAAAATCTATGCCTGATTGCTTAAAGAAGGCAATTCCTGCAGGTATTGGTCTCTTCATTGCTTTCATTGGTTTCCAAAACGTTGGTATCCTCCAAGCAAACCAATACACACTTGTTCAATTCGTTAAAATTAACGGTGCTAAATGGGCTGATATCGCTCCCGCTATCATTGCTTTGGTTGGCTTTGTTATCATTGCTATCCTTTCAAAACTCAATGTTAAGGGTGCTGTTCTTATCGGTATCTTGGCTACAACCGTTATTTACTATCTTGCTACATGGCAACTTCCTTCATTTGACCTTGGTCAAGTTGGTCAAACCTTCAGGGATTTTGCAACTGTTGGTATCACCGGCGTATTCAAGCCAGAATCTTGGGCAGCCGCTTTCGATGGCAAAACAATCGGTTCTATATTCTCTGTAATTATGATTATCGTTGTTTACTGCTTGGTTGATATGTTCGATACCATCGGTACTCTCTACGGTGCCGCTTCTGAAGCTAATATGCTTGACGAAAACGGTGACCCTGTAGAAATCGAAAAAGCTATGACTTGTGACGCTGTAGCTACTTGTGCAGGCGGTGTTTGCGGTACTTCTACCGTAACAACCTTCGTTGAATGTTCTGCCGGTGTTGCAGCAGGCGGACGCACAGGTCTTACAAGTCTTGTTGTATCAATCTGCTTTGCTCTTTGCTTGTTCTTATCACCTATCGCTAGTATTATTCCTGCTGCTGCTACTGCTCCTGCTCTTATTTTCGTAGGCGTATTAATGCTCAAGAACTTTGCTAAAGTTGATATGAGCGATATGCTCAGCGCAGTTCCTGCTTTCTTGACACTCGTTATGATGCCTCTCACATACTCAATTGCAAACGGTATCGGTATCGGCGCTATCGCTTACACCCTTATCGCTTTGTTCACAGGCAAATACGGCAAGAAAGATATTACCGTTACAATAATTGCTTTGCTCTTTATCGGCAAATTTATTTTCGGTACTCTTTAATCAAAACATATAAAAGCCATCGGCTCGTCCGATGGCTTTTTTGTTTTTATTTGAACATTGTTTGAACTCCGTCAACAAAATCACTTGCCGCTTTTATGAGTTTTGCTCCGCCTTTTTCGGTTTTTTTACTGTTTTTATTAAGCATCACTTTACCGGTAATCATAGCCGCTGCACCAGCTATCATACCTGCACCTACGCCTTTCATAAAACTTGATGTCTTGTTTTGCATTTTGAACCCTCCTTTAAAAATATTGTTGCCCTTATTTTTAAATTTATTTTTATTTTAAAAATTTACAAAATATACTATATTTTTTTATGAGTTTGTAGTATAATAAATTTAATTATGAATATTTTAACCAAAGAAGGTATTTTAATATGGGTTTACTTCAAAAACTTTTTGGCAACTACAGCGAAAAAGAAATAAAAAGAATTACACCTCTTAAAGAAAAGGTTTTAGCCCTTGAGGAAGAATACAGGGCTTTGTCTGACGCACAACTTCGTGCCAAAACCGGAGAATTTAAAGAGCGCCTTTCAAACGGTGAAACGCTTGACGACATTTTACCTGAAGCGTTTGCCGCTTGTAGAGAAGCGGGTGACCGTGTACTTGGTATGCGTCACTTCCCCGTTCAAATCATTGGCGGTATAATTTTGCATCAAGGCCGTATTGCCGAAATGAAAACAGGTGAAGGTAAAACCTTGGTTGCAACACTTCCGGCTTACCTTAACGCACTTTCGGGCAAAGGTGTTCACATTGTAACGGTTAACGATTACCTTGCAAAACGTGACTCGGAATGGATGGGTAAACTTTATAAATTTATGGGGCTTTCGGTTGGGCTTATTATTCACGGTATGACTCACGAAGAAAAGCAAGAGGCATACCGTGCCGATATTACCTACTGCACCAATAACGAACTTGGCTTTGATTATTTGCGTGACAATATGGTGACATATAAAGAAGAAAAGGTTCAGCGTGAACATAACTTTGCTATCGTCGATGAAGTTGACTCTATTTTAATAGACGAAGCCAGAACTCCGCTTATTATTTCGGGTCAAAGCGACAAAGCGACCGACCTTTATTTTTCAGCAAACCGTTTTGCCAAATCGCTTAAGATGTTTAAAATAAAAGAAATGGACGACAAAGCAAGCGACGCCGACACCAATTATGACGGCGACTACGTTGTTGACGAAAAGGCAAAAAGTTGCACCCTTACCCCTTCGGGCGTGAGAAAAGCCGAAGAATATTTCCAAATTGAAAACCTTAACGACAGCGAAAACATTGCTATTGCCCACCACATAAATCAGGCAATTCGTGCCCACGGTATTATGAAACGTGACGTTGACTACGTTGTAAAAGACGGCGAAGTTATAATTGTTGACGAATTTACCGGCCGTCTTATGTTTGGTAGGCGTTATAACGAAGGTCTTCACCAAGCGATAGAAGCAAAAGAAGGCGTGGAAATTGCAAAAGAATCAAAAACTTTGGCAACCATCACTTTCCAAAACTTCTTCCGCCTTTATAACAAACTTTCGGGTATGACGGGTACCGCCATGACCGAAGAAGCCGAATTTCAAGAAATTTACAAACTCGACGTTATTGAAATTCCAACCAACAAACCAATCGCCCGTATCGACGAAAACGACGTGGTTTACAAAACCGAAAAAGCAAAACTTTATGCTGTTATTGATAAAATTATTGCTTGTAATAAAAAAGGTCAACCTGTGCTTGTTGGTACGGTTACTATTGAAAAATCCGAACTTTTGTCGGCTTTACTTAAAAAACGTGGCATAAAACACAACGTTTTGAACGCTAAACACCACGAAAAAGAAGCCGAAATTATTGCCCAAGCGGGTAAATTCGGTGCGGTTACCATTGCTACCAATATGGCAGGCCGTGGTACCGATATTATGCTTGGCGGTAATGCTGAATATCTTGCAAAAGCGGCTCTCCGTCACGACGGTCTTTCGGAAGAAATGATTGTAGAAGCCACCGGCTTTGCCGAAACCGAAGACCCCGAAATTTTATCTGCCAGAGAAAAATATACCGAATATTACAACAAATTCAAAGCCGAAATTGCCCCCGAAGCCGAAAAGGTAAGACAAGCAGGCGGTCTTGCGATTATTGGTACCGAAAGACACGATTCCCGCCGTATTGATAACCAGCTTCGCGGTCGTGCCGGCCGTCAGGGTGACAATGGTAACACCCAGTTCTTTATATCTTTGGAAGACGACCTTATGCGTCTTTTCGGCGGTGACCGTATTGGCGCACTTATGGATACTTTAAAGGT
>SVOX01000081.1 GCA_015066165.1 Oscillospiraceae bacterium
ACGGTTGGACTGTAACTGCTTCCCCAGACGGCACGCTGACCGATGCCAAAGGCCAGACCTATAATTACCTCTACTGGGAAGGCGAAACCTATGCACAGTATGACCTTTCAAAAGGATTCTGTGTTATCGTCGCATGCGATACATCATTTCATCTTGTGTCTTCGCCGCTTTTATGCTATAATACACTCAAAGGTCGGTGATGATAAATGCTAACACACAAAGGCACACAAAATTTATATACTGATAGATTAGTTTTACGCAGATTTACGGTTGATGATGCTAATGATATGTTTTTTAACTGGGCAAACGATCAAAAAGTAACTCGTTTTTTGACTTGGCAACCACACGAATCAGCAGATGCGACAAGGCAATTATTAGAGGGTTGGGTTGGAGCATATGACAATATAAAAACATATAATTGGGTTATTCAATTTGACGAAAAAGCAATTGGTTCAATAAGTGTTGTTCGAATCAGTGATAAGTGCGAATATGCTGAACTTGGTTATTGTTTGGGTTATTCTTATTGGAATAAAGGATTTATGTCAGAGGCAGCAAAAGCAGTTATTGATTATCTGTTTTCTGAAATAGGTGTTAATCGTGTGGGCATATCTCATGCTGTTGAAAATCCTGGTTCGGGTAAGGTTGCTCAAAAATGTGGTATGACTTACGAGGGAACTAAACGAGAATATTTTAAAACCTCAACAGGTAAATTTGTTGATATAGCAGACTACGGCATTTTAAGAAGTGAGTGGAAAATTAATAAATAAATCTTGGTTTTCAGGCACATTTAATTCGTGCCATTAAGTTCAAAACACCCAAAAATCGACAATCTTCGTTAAGAAGATTGTCGATTTTACTTTTTACCTCTTACTTCTTCACTCTTCACTTGTCCTTTGTGTCGATTTTTGGAAAGAAACAGGTAAAAAGTACGAGGTAATAAGTCTTTTAGCAAGGCTTTGCCTTGCGATTTTTATTGTAAAGTGGTATAATTTAACAAAAAAGGAAATCTCATAAAAATGTTTTGAAGTTATTAATATAACGCATTTGAAAAGGCCTTTAAGGGAGGATTATAATATGTTTCATAAAAAGAATATTTTTATTTCACATTCTTCGGAAAATAAAGAGATTGCGGAACAACTTTGTGCTTTTATCACAAGGCTAGGTATAAAAGAAAGTAGGATATTTTGTTCGTCTATTATTGGTCAGGGAGTGAATAATGGAGAGAAGTTAAACGACGCTATTTCAGTCTCGATAAATAAGTCGCAAGTTATTGTATACATAATTTCAAGAGATTTTATCGAGAGTTCTTACTGTATGGAAGAACTTGGAATAGGTTGGTATTTGTCTCAATTTAAAAAAGCTTCTTGTTTTTATTTGATTCTTCCTGACATTGATTTGTCAGAATTAAAAGGATTTGTGAACTCGAAAATTGATAAGTTTTCTTTTATTGATGAATCACATGGCGGGGATTTAGGTTTATTTGTAGAAAATCTATGTGATAAATTCAAAGGAAGGCTCCCCAAGCACTCGGTTTTGATTAATGCAGAAAATACATTTTTTAGTGCAACAAAAACCTCAATCGTTTCCATTATAGAAAAAAGCGAAAATATAAAAAAAGAAAGAGACGAGAAAGAAAAAGAAATTGAAACACTGAAAAAAGAAATTAAGCGCTTGAAAGAAAATTTAGATACCCTGAATAAGCGTATTCAAGATAGTCGCGAAGAAAGAAACAACGAACTTTTAAAACAGGAATTAAGAACAATATGTGAAAGATTTCGTTATTTGGGATTTGGTGAGGGTATATCTCAAAAAATATTCGATTCAATATATAAAGAATTTTGGCTGAGTATGGTCAATCGATATCTTGAACTACAAAAAACGTTTGGAGGAGAGGATGGCGATATGGCAATGCTTTTGGCTACGATATATAGTGCTAATGGAGATTTTGACGAGGCATACGAGCAGTTAAAGGTATACGTTCAGTATGAACAAAGTCAAATTTATCCTGATTTCTGCAAAAATATAAAAATTGATGATAAAAATGACATGAGTGAAATTATTGAAATATTACAAGAGAAGATTAAGCACAAACCTAAAGGTGTTGTACAAGACTCATATAAAGAAACAGTAGAATATCTGCTTGAAAGAAAGAAAAAAATAGAAAGTAAAACTGATGAATAAAGCGTTTGTAGACACTACATTAAAACTGCAAAGGAAAAAGACAATAAATTCTCAGTTTTCAGGCACATTTCATTCGTGTCATTAAGTTCAAAACACCCAAAAAAAGAGAAGCTTGAAAAAGCTTCTCTTTTTTTATCCAATCCGAAGGATTGGTAAGTAATCTCGCATAAGCGAGGATGTAATCAGTTCGCATAGCGAACTGTATGTCATCAAGCCGCAAGGATTGTATGTTTTCGCCTTCGGATTGATTACATCCAACACTTTGTGTTGATTACATTCCGCAACATGTTGCGGATTACATACAATGCTCCGCATTGATTTCTCACCGCTTTTATGCTATAATACACCCAAGGCGGTGATAATTATGAAAAAAGTCAATGTTTTATGGTTGATAGCTTCAATTTGTTGGTTTTTTTGGACACTTATAAATGTTTTTGAGTTATTAACGGATCTTCCTTTTATAATAAGCGTTTGTGGTACAATTTTTATATTTGCTGCTGTTGTGGTACATCTAGTGATTTTAATTAAAAGCATAAAAGATAAGAAAAAATAGCAATATAAAGTTGAAATAAAAAAATAGGTTTTAGACCGGTTCAATTTTGTTTTCACAAATAAAAAAGGTGGTGATTTTTTGGAACATAAAGAATTCAAACGAATTAACAAAAATGCAAACACAGTTGTTTTGTTTATCCACGGAATAGTGGGAACGCCGAATCATTTTAACGAATTTGTTTCTTTGGTTCCAAATACTTTTTCGGTTTACAATATGCTTTTGGACGGACACGGAAAAGGTGTTAAAGATTTTTCAAAAACTTCGATGAAAAAGTGGGAAACACAAGTTGCTGACGTGGTTGATGAGTTGTGTTTAACACACGAAAAAATTTACATTGTTGCACATTCTTTGGGGACCTTGTTAGCGATTGAACAAGCCGTTAAAAACCCGAAAATTCAAAAGATGTTTTTGTTGGCATCGCCGTTAAGTTTATTTCTAAAGCCAAAAATGACAATTAATTCGCTAAAAGTTTATTTTGATAAAATCTCACCCTCTGACCGCCAAGCGTTAGCGGCAAAGAATTGCTACGGTATTGAAAAAGATAAAAATCCTTTTCATTATATTGGCTGGATACCAAGGTTTTTTGAACTGTTTTCCAAAATTCGTAAAACACGCAGTATGATAAATTTGATTAACGCGGAATGTGCGGTATTTCAGTCGAGCAAAGACGAACTTGTTTCAAAAAGAAGTGTAAAATATTTTGCACAAAACCCAAATGTTTCTGTAAAGTGGTTAGAAAAATCAGGACATTATTACTATGATGAAGGGGATAAAAACTTATTATTGGCGGAATTTAGTAAAATGCTTACACAATAATTAGAATTGGATTTTTAAATAATATAAAACACCACCTAATAAAAAGGTGGTGTTTTGTGTTGTTTCGACTTGCGTGCGGTGTGTTAGTGTGATATAATGAAAATCGGCAATATTAAAAATTATTAAACATATATTTTATAGGTGATAATATGAAAAAAGTTATTATATTATTATTGTGTTTGGCGCTGGTTTTTGTGACCGGTTGTTCGGGCGACAAAGGTCAGCAAGTTGACACGGGTAATACCGAAATGGAAGAAATAGAAACCACAGGTCCGCAAGAGACTGTGAAGTTTAAGTTGAACGGCGAAATTGAAAAAGCAACCGCTTTTTCAAACGGTTATGCTATTGTAAAAACCAAAGAGCAAGATTCTCAAAACTTTTGGATAAACAAAAAGGGTGAAGTTTTGGCGGTTTTGCCCGACGTGGTTTTTAAAAAGGGCCAAACGTATGCCGCAAAAATAAGTGAAATTGCAGGAGGTTTTGTGCTTGTGAGCGAAGCCGATATGCAACCATTTACCATTTTGTGCGATATTGAAGGTAACGTTTATAAAGCCGAAGATTTTGAAGTTACTGCTTTTCATCCCGACGCTTTGGCTGACGGGTACATTCTTACTTCAACCGCCGAAGATGGCGAGTCGGTGAAAATTGGTGTGGTTGACAGTGATATGATGTGGGTTTTAAGACCAAGCGAAGAACACGCCGCCGTATTGGGCTCTATTGATTTGGACGGTGCTAAAAAATTATCATCTTTTTATAAAGACCATTTAATTTACGGCAAACACGGAAGTTTTAACGTGAAAAACGGCGACTTGGTTTCTAAAAAGTTAGAAGACGCCGAAAAAGAAAAAGCCGCCAATTCGGAATATTGGGAATTTTCAAACGGCGGTTATGGATATAAAATAGGCGATAAATTTGTGACAAGGGTTAACTTGTATAAACTTCGAGATGCCGATTATACTTTTATGACGCTTAAAGTAGATGGAGCAAAATTTGTTGACGGTAAAGCACCTTTGGCTATTGGTAATCATCAGGAACAAGATATGTTCTCTTTGATTAACGAACAGGGCGAAATGGTGTTTAAACCGGTGAAGTTCGGCGGTCCTATAAACAAAATTATACTCAACAGCGGTTATATTTTGGTTGTTGGTGAAAAAGGTGACGCCACCATTTTAAAAACCTACGATATGAAAGGTAAGAGTATTGCTAAATTCGACGGCAGTCATCTTGGCGCAGGCGCCAGAATCACCTTCCAAGACGGAGTTATAAAAATTGAAGACAACCAATTAGACGTTTTGGGAATAAAGAGTGAAACGTTTTTGTATAAGCCCGATTTTACAAAACTGTTTTAAATGATTTTAGGGAGAAAAAGTAAATGTCAAACAAAAATGAAGGGCGGGTTCTCACACCTCGCAAACAACTTGAAAACAAAATCTCAAATGCAAGAAGCAATCTTTTGTTTGTTGTGGGATTTACTATTGTAAATATAATTTTTGCGGTTACAAACAGGAATACATATTTCTTGTTTTCGGCTTTTGTGCCATATTTTATTGCAAATCTTGGTATGGCGCTTTGCGGAAAATATTCGGCAGATTTTTATGACGCCGATTTTCCTATTAGTGCAACCTTTGGCGACGGCGCATTTGTTGTGTTTGTGGCAATTTCGGTTATTTTAACTCTTGTTTATTTGTTAATGTGGCGTTTATCCAAAAACTTAAAAAAGGGTTGGCTTATAGCGGCGCTTGTGTTTTTTGCGGTTGATACACTTTTGTTGTTCTTACTGTCGGGCGATTTGCTTGAAAACATTATTGACGTTGCTTTTCATATTTGGGTAATCGTATCTTTATCAATTGGTATCAATTCGGCGGCAAAGTTAGAAAAAATGCCCCAAGAAGATGAACCGATTGTGGAAGAAATTCCCCAAACGGAGAGTGTTCCGGCGGAAACCGCTACAACCTTTAAAAGAGTGGCTGATATGGAAGTTAAACAAAGAGTTTTAGCCGAAGCCGAGTTAGAGGGACATAAAATTGTTTACCGCCGTGTTAAAAAAGTTAACGAACTTGTAATCGACGGATATGTATATGATGAATATGTGGCGTTGATGGAATACCCGCACGAACTATATGCCCGAATTGACGGAAAAGAAATTGTGGCGGGCTACGACGGAATGAATAGTTTTATAAAAGTGGGCGGACAAATAATCGCTAAAAAAATAAGAATTTTTTAATAAAAAGCACAGGCAACACCTGTGCTTTTTGTTTTATATTCTCAAGTTTTTGATTTAAATTGTTTAATTGATTTGCTTTTGTTGAAAGATAAATTTTTGTGTGTTATAATTCGTTTGAAAGAGGGTGCTAATATGGGTTTTGACATTTTGTTTTTGGGGACAGGTGCTGCAGACGGTATGAACGCCGAGTTTCCCGATGACTTTTATAATAAAAATTTGCGTCGGTGTGCAAGTGCTTTAATAAATGGTCATATCCTTTTAGACTGTGGACCGCACACATTATCGTCATTGGCGATTTGCGGCATAGACATTAAAAACATTACCGATATTGTGGTGACACATCTTCATAAGGACCATCTTGACCTTTCGGCTGTTAATAAAATAGCAAAAACAAACGATAGTTTAAAACTTTACTGTCGGGAAGATGCGGTTTTTGAAACCGAGCCCGAGTGTGAAATTTGCCGAATGACACCCTTTTTGGAATATTCTATTGGTGAACTTTCGGTTACGGGAGTACCTGCAAACCACACGCAACACCCACAACATTTATCAATAGAACAAAACGGCAAAAGAGTGTTTTACGGGCTTGACGGTGCGTGGTTTTTAGGTGAGACGGTTGAGTATTTGAAGAATAAAAAATACAACACTTTTGTTTTCGATGCCACAGTTGGTGATTACGTTGGCGATTACCGAATGGGAGAGCACAACAGTGTGCCGATGATACGCCTTATGTGCGAGTCGATGAAAACGCTTGATATTATAAGCGAAAATACACTTATTGTGTTAAGCCATATTGCAATGTGTTTGCATAAAACACACGAAGAAACTTGCGCAACAGTAATAGCCGATGGTTTTACAGTTGCTTTTGACGGAATGAAAATTGATATTTAGGGGAATATAAATGAAGTTTATAACCGCTTCAATAGAATATAACACTTTTGAAAAAAACATCCCTGCACCGTATATTCGTAAAAGTTTTGAAAGCGAGAAAGAGACAAAAGCCAAACTCAAAATTGCGGTTTGTGGTTTTTATGAGTTGTATTTTAACGGCGAGAATATTACAAAAGGTTTTTTAGCGCCCTATATTTCAAATACCGACCATTACGTTTACTGTGACGAGTATGAAGTGACGGTTAAAAAGGGCGAAAACGTTATTGGTGTATTGCTTGGCAACGGTTTTCAAAACAACCCGGGCGGTTGGGTTTGGGAATTTGATAAAGCGAGGTTTAGAAGTGCGCCTAAATTTGCTTTGTGCCTTGAATTTGAAGATAAAAAAATCGAAAGCGGTACCGATTTTAAGGTTCACGCTTCGCCAATAGTATATGATGATTACCGTTACGGTACAAAATATGACGCGAACCACGAAATAGACGGCTGGAATAAGCAAGGTTTTGATGATTTGTCGTGGGCTAACGCACTTTGCGCTCTCACACCAAAGGGCGAGATAAGCACCTGTGTTGCCGAGCCGATAACTGCCGATTTTGAAATTGAGCCGATTTCTATTTTTGCCGAAGACGACGGCTTTGTATATGATTTTGGTGTTTGTCATTCAGGCGTTTGCAAACTTACTATCGATGCTAAAAAAGGCAAGAGATAGTTC
>SVOX01000082.1 GCA_015066165.1 Oscillospiraceae bacterium
AAGCGTTTCAAAATAACCCTCAATATTCTTGGGGTTATTCCATTCGCGATCTTCACGCTTTTTAACTTCTACAAAAGATTTATTAGCGATAAGAACACCTTTGCCGCTGTGATTACCTATTTTATAATCAAACGAAAGTTCATTCTCGCCGTACGAAAATTCAAAATCGCGAGGATACTCAAAATCTCCGTAATAACAACCGCTCGCAAAAAATGGTTCATTAACACGGTAAGCAAATCCGTATTCCTGATCTTGTGGTACTTCCAAAACTTCAGCTCGTTCACACCAGACACTGTCTTTTGTCATAAAACTTGTAATTTTAAGTTTTAATCCAAAGCGAAAATCCAAAACAGTGACCAACTGAGCTTTTTCGGGGATAAATTCCTGCTCATAAAAAGTGGGTTCTGCCGGGGCGCCAAACTGCATAATCTGAATACCCGCCATAACAACGGGATACTGTGTATCTTCTTTTGTAAGATTAGCCATCTTGTACCAACCGCAAGGACTACCCTCATAAGGCACGTTATGAGTATGGGGATTAAGCGACAAAAAATTGGAGCCGACATAATCTACAAGCACACAATCTCTGCCGTTTCCAAGACTCATTGGATAATATTGTTCACAAGACAAAGCATTAATTTTCAAATTCGTCACCGCTTTCTTTTTTAATCAAACATATAATAACCTAAACCATTTTTAAAATCAACAAAAACACAAAAAATTTAAAGAAAATGCCACAAACTTATAAAAAAACACCCGAAAATACAATTTTCGGGTGTTTAAAACAAACTTATTTGCAAAATTCATCTATATAATCGACAATGGCTTTATCTATAACTTCAATTGCCTTTTCTCTGCCCATAACTTCGTTTACTGCAGTTTGTTTATGCTCAAGATTTTTATAAACGGTAAAGAAATGGCTCATTTCTTCAAATATATGGCTTGGAAGTTCGGAAATATCGTTATAATGATTATAAGTTGGGTCGTTAGAAGGTACGGCAATAATCTTTTCGTCACCCTGACCGTTATCAACCATTGAAATTACACCAATTGGTTTTGCTTTAACCAAGGTCATTGGCTCAAGCGTTTGAGCACATAAAAGCAACACATCGAGCGGGTCTTTATCGTCACCGTAAGTACGTGGAATAAAGCCGTAATTTGCAGGGTAGTGGGTAGATGTGTAAAGAATACGGTCAAGCATTAAATAACCTGTTTCCTTATCAAGTTCATATTTCTTTTTACTGCCCTTTGGAATTTCTATAACACATATAAATTCTTCAGGTGTGATTCTTTTTGGTGAAATATCGTGCCAGATGTTAGACATTTTAAAACTCCTTTTTTTATATTTCAAACAACTCTGTGCTAAAGTATCTTTCGCCCGTATCGGGAAGAACTGTTACAACAGTTTTACCTTTACCGAGTTGTTTTGCCATACGAAGCGCCGCTGCAACGTTGGTACCGCTTGAAATACCGCAAAGTATGCCTTCTTCACGTATAAGACGTTTTGAAGTTTCAATTGCTTCATCATCGGTTACTATTGCAGTTTTGCTGTATATTTCAAGATTTAAATTATCAGGTATAATTCCGTCGCCTATACCCATTTGTAAGTGTGTGCCAATACTTCCGCCTGAAAGTATTGCGGCATTTTCGGGTTCAACCGCCCAAATTGTAATATCGGGATTATGTTCTTTTAAAATTTCGCCAATACCTGTAAGCGTACCGCCTGTACCAACACCCGAACAAAAACCGTCTATTTTACAGTCGGCCTGTTCAATAATTTCAAGTGCGGTTGTGTTGCGGTGAACTTGCGGATTAGCGGGGTTTTCAAACTGTTGCGGAACCCAAACGTTTTTATCTTTTCTTTGCATATCAAGCGCTGTTTGCAAACACTCTTCAATACAAGCGCCAATATCACCGTCGTCGTGAACCAATATAAGTTCGGCGCCGTACGCTTTAATAAGTTTACGGCGTTCTTCGCTAACCGAATCGGGCATAATTATTTTAACCTTATAACCCTTTACCGCACCAATAAGCGCAAGTCCTATACCTTGATTACCGCTTGTTGGCTCAACAATTACGGTGTCTTTATTTATAATGCCTTTGCTTTCGGCATCGTTTACCATATTAAGCGCAGTTCTTGTCTTAATTGAACCGCCAATATTTACACCTTCGTATTTTACCAGAACATCTGCACTGTCTTTATCCACAATACGTGAAAGGCGTATGAGCGGGGTGTGTCCCACCGCTTCGAGCACATCAGAAAAAACCAAAATTTATACCTCCAAAACTATAACTTCATACCACTATTTTATGCCCGAGGTCATAAATTTGTCATACTCTTCAAGAATTTCGTTAGTTTTGCCTATTTTTAAAATTTCGCCTTGATGAAGCCAAATAATGCGGTCGCACATTGAACGAAGTGTCTCGGTACTGTGAGAAATCATTATAACGGTACGGTCTTTATCCATTATAAGTTCTTGCATTTTGTTTTTGCTCTTTTTCTTAAAACGTGCGTCACCAACACTTAAAATTTCATCAATAAGCAAAATTTGTGTGTCAAGCATTGCGGTTATAGCAAACGCCAAACGTGAGTGCATACCGCTTGAATAACTGCTTACAGGTTTATCAATATACTTTCCAAGTTCGGAAAATGCTATAATTTCATCCATTTTAGAAAGAATTTCCTTTTCAGAAAAGCCCATAAGCAAACCCGAAAGCATAATGTTAACTCTGCCCGTGAGTTCTTTTTGGAAACCAACACCTATCGCCAAAAGCGAAACCGAATTACCAAAAAGATTAACTGTTCCCGAGTCGGGCGAAATTATACCCGCAAGGCAACGGAGTGTGGTTGATTTGCCGCTGCCGTTTTGACCTATAATACCCACAATTTCTCCCTTGTGAATATCAAAAGATATACCTTTTACCGCTTGTTCAACGGAAGTGCGTTTTCCGCCTTTTAAAAGGTTCTTTATTTTTACCGGTTCCATTGTGCGATAACTGATTTTTAAATCTTTTACTTCAATTGTTTTTTCCATCATAATATCTTACCATAATTGTTTTCGTTTTTGTAAACTATAACAATTCCCCAAATTGATAATAAAATACCCACAGCCGACCAAATTCCAATCATAAGCCAGTTTGGTGAGGTGCTGTAAATAAGCGCTTTACGGCAACCGTCCATAGCAACTGCAACTGGATTTATTTTTAAAAGCAATTCGCCGTAAGCACCTTTTATGCTATCGGTTATATCGTAGAACACACCGGTCAAATAAAACACCAAGCGTAACGCTATTCGTATTATTTTTGAAAGGTCTTCAATATAAACGCCAAAGTGCATAAACACGCAACCAACACCAAAAGTTATTATAAGAAGCATTGCCAAACACGGAACGGCTTCTATTATATGCCAACTAAGCGGTACTCGGTAGAAGAATATAAGCAAAAAACTAATTCCCAAAGATATAAGCATTTTAAAACCGTTAACCATCATAAGTTTTAAAAGCATTAAATATTTTGGTAAATAGATTTTTGTAACAATTCCTTTGTTCGACTTAAGCAAACCCGCACTTGCCGAAATGTTTTTATTAAAGAAATCCCAAACAGTGAGCCCTAAAAACACGAATATTGAAGCGTATGAAGTACTGCGTTTGAAAACAACTTCAGATATAAAGGTGTAAATAAGCATAAAGCAAAACGGCTCGATTATCCACCAAAGCCAAGCCAAATAAGAACCCGTCACTTCGGATTTTAAGGTTGCCTTTGTTGCGCACACCAAATATTTTTTGTATTTTGTTAAATCTTTAAAAAATCTTTTAAGGTACATTTTACAAAACCTTTCTTAATTTTCTGCTTCGTTAAAATGGTGTTTAACCACTCTTTCATCTTGGGGCGGAGGTGTCATATAATCGCCGTAAATGGCGGTTAAAACTTCATCATAACCCACCGGTACAGGCATTTTTGTATCTTCAAAATCCCACCAAACCATTTGTTTGTAACAGTCGCTCTTACAAACTTGATTTTTTAAAGGATGATAGGTTGAAAAGGTTGCCATATACTCTTTTTCGCCCTTGCCAAAACTTGTAAAGTTCTTTTCCAAGCGATTATGAATTACTCCAAGTGATAAAAATTTTGAACCAAACTTCAAAATCTTTTCTTTAAAGTTTTTAGGTTTGCGGAGATTTAATTTAAGCGAAAGCATACCGCGGTAAAGTTTTATGCAAAGCGAAACTTTTTTAAGTTTAAACCCTCGGTTTACAGGAACAAATTCCATTGGAAAAATATCTATATAAGGGCCGTTATTTTGAGTGACGTGGGCTATATGGGTTTGACGAAACTCAATTTCACCCTTTATTTGCCTTACTTTCATAAAGGGCGACCAATATTTCTTTACAGTAGCGGGGTGTTGCACTTCATAAGCGTCACCCAATTCCTTTGGCGCCACTTCTAAAAAACGTTCATACTGACTTCGCTCCATAATAACATCTACGTCGTCGTCCCACGGAATAAAGCCCTTGTGCCTGATTGCACCCAAAAGAGTTCCTTCACCCAAGAAAAACTGTATATTATGTTTTTTACATACATTTGCCACATCTTTTAAAATTGCAAGTTCCAATTTTTGAAGTTGCTTTATTTCTTCCAGAATTTTATTTTCTTCCATTAAAAAACTCCACTCAAATAAAATCTTACATACTTGTTATAAACTCTGCCAATTGTTTTGCGCAGTCATTAGTGTCAACCGTTATATATTTTTGCTTAAATCTTTTCAAAATTTCTTTATCGTATTCCTTTTCAAGCAATTCTAACAGTTCTTTTGCCGTTTCTGCCTTGTATATGCCCATTTCTTCGGTTTCAAAATCAAAGTTTATGCCTGGGCTTTGCTTATATTCTTCAATATCGTAAACATAAAAGTAAGTTGGTATTTCCAAAAGTGAAACTTCCATAGCCAAAGACGAATAATCGGTTATTATTTTATCGCAAACTTTAGCCAAATCATATACACCGAACAAACTGTCGTATATAACACCGCTTTTTTGCGGTCTTGGTGTAATTTCGTCAAGCGGGTGAAGTTTAACTATTAAGTTATACTTTTCAGTATCTAACTTTTCAATAAATTCTTCGATTTCAAGTGGCTGATTCTTTCTAAAAGTCGGAATATATATAATGTTTTGCTTTTTTTCAAGCAAAGGATACTCATTATAAATTTTTTGGGCAGTTTCTTTGTCTTCTTTAAGTATATAATCAATTCGGGGAATACCAATATATTTAATTTGGCTTTCGTCAACACCAAACGCCTGTTTATAATAACCTGCCGTTATTTCACTTGGTGCCAAAACGTAATTATAATTTTTGTGCATACACAAAATTTTGGCAACCGCTTCGCTTGAACCCGCTTTTGTTCCCAAAGACTGATATCCAAACTTTTTAAGTGCGCTCAAGGCGTGCCAAATTTGAACAACCTTTATTTGTTTGTTGTGCTTTAAAACGCAAACGGCTATTGAATATCCGTCAACCACCACAACCTTTGAAGTTGCAATGTGGTACATTTGCAAAAGCATATGAAAAGCATACCCCAACTTACCAATAAGCGTTGGCGGAATTTTTTTGCAAAGCATTACTATTTTTTTGTCACAGCCAACACGTTGAAGTCCTTGTTGCAAAAGCATAAAATCTATCGACAAAGTGTTGCTTTGACGGCTTAAAAAGGTGATTTTCTTGCCGGGCTTTAAAAAAAGTTTGAAAATAAAATATACCACTCTCAACGCACAAACAGCGATTTTCGCCAGTATTTTCAAGAATTTTCACCCTTTCGCATACCTATTCCAGCTTATTGTAACATTTTTCTTTGAATAAAACAATATGTTTTTTAATTTTTCGTCAGTTTTTGGTAATTAAAAATAAGTTTTTTAAAATAATAAAATTATAATTGCTTTTTTTAACCAAAAATAGTATAATACTTTTGAAATAAACATTTTCTGTAAAGGAGAATAACAATGGAAAAATTTGTCCCCGTTGTAGTCATCAAAGAATTGTCTGAAACCGACAAAATTTTGACTGCTCTCAAAAACAGCGGCATCAACTGTGCTGAAATCACTTTCCGCACCTCTTGTGCCAAAGAAGCAATTGCTTACGCTGCAAAAAACTATCCCGATATGTCTATCGGTGCAGGTACCGTAATCAATGCCAAACAATGCGAAGACGCCCTCACCGCAGGCGCTCAATTCATCGTATCTCCCGGTCTTTCGGTAGATGTTGCAAAAATTTGCAAAGAAAATAATATTCCTTACTATCCGGGTTGTGTTACCCCAACCGAAATTATGCAAGCGCTTGACCTTGGCATTACAACCGTTAAATTCTTCCCCGCCAATGTTTACGGCGGTCTTAAAGCACTCAAAGCGCTTTCCGCTCCCTTCCCGCAGGTTAAATTTATTCCAACCGGCGGTGTTGACAGAAGTAATATCGACGAATTTTTGGCGTTCGATAAAATTGAAGCTATCGGCGGTAGTTTCTTTGTAAAAGAAGCACTTGAAAAAATGGAGGAAAAATAATATGGCAAGAATAGTTACTTTTGGCGAAATTATGTTACGCCTTGCTCCCAACGGTTATTACCGTTTTTTCCAAAATGACCAAATGCAAGCCACCTTTGGCGGCGGCGAAGCAAACGTTGCAGTATCACTTGCAAACTACGGAATGGACAGTGTTTACGTTACCAAACTTCCTAAACACGCTATCGGCCAAGCCGCAGTTGACAGTCTTCGTTACTTTGGCGTTGACACAAGCAAAATCGTTCGTGGCGGCGAACGTGTAGGTATCTACTACCTTGAAAAAGGCGCTAGCCAACGTGGTTCGGTTTGTATTTACGACCGTAAATATTCAGCAATTCAACAAGCAACTGCTGCAGATTTTGACTGGGATGCTATTTTTGAATGCGCCGACTGGTTCCACTTCACAGGTATCACTCCCGCTTTAGGTCCCAACGTTGTTGAAATTTGTAAAGAAGCATGTGTAAAAGCCAAAGAAAAAGGCGTTAAAATTTCTTGCGACCTTAACTACCGTGGCAAACTTTGGACACGTAACGAAGCACGTGCCGCTATGACCGAACTTTGTAAATACGTTGACGTTTGCATTTCTAACGAAGAAGATGCAAAAGACGTATTTGGTATCGAAGCCGAAGGCACCGATATCTACGGCGGTAAACTCAATCACGAAGGTTATAAGAGTGTTGCAAAACAACTTGCTGATAAATTTGGTTTTGAGAAGGTTGCAATTACACTTCGTACTTCTATTTCTGCCAGCGATAATGACTGGGCAGGTATGCTTTACGACGGTGAAGATTATTACTTCTCAAAATCTTACCATCTCCACATTGTT
>SVOX01000083.1 GCA_015066165.1 Oscillospiraceae bacterium
CTTATGTACCGTAATCTTTTATACACTGCGGTAACAAGGGCAAAAACACGGCTTATTCTTGTTGGGAACCGTGAAATATGGGATAATATGGCGGCTAACGATCGCAAAACTTTAAGATATACTTTACTTAAAAATTTTATAAGGACAAATGCTTTTGATGAAAGTTTTTAAAGTAATTGCAAATTCTTTGTTTCCAAACAAATGTATCTCGTGCGGTGAAATTGTTGAAAATGATGACTTTTTATGCGATTATTGTTACGAGTTGTTAGAGCGGATTGATTTGCTTAAAATTTGTAAACGTTGCGGAAGAAATAAAAAAGACTGCGAATGTAAATACAGGGTGTTTCATTTTAACGGGTGTGTAGCACCTTTTGAAAACAAGGATATTGCCCGAAAATCTATGTATAAATTCAAGTTTTCAAAAAATATGCGAACAGCGGATTTTTTCGGCTTTGAAATGGCAAAAGCGGTTGAAACAATATACAAAGAAATTGATTTTGATTATATAACCTTTGTGCCTATGCACTTTTTGAAAAGGTTAAAACGTGGGTTTAACCAGTCGCAAATTTTGGCAAATAAACTTTCTCGAATATTGGGTATTCCGTTAAGAGATGATTTACTTAACGTTAAATTTAGTTTCTGTTCTCAACACGATTTGGATTATAAACAAAGATATGAAAATGCAAAAAAGTTATATAAATATAAACGCAAAATTGCAGGCAAAACAGTGTTGCTTGTTGATGACATAAAAACTACCGGCGCCTCGCTTGATGCTTGTGCAAAACAAATGATTTTGGCAGGAGCGCAAAACGTTTATTGCGTAACGGGGCTTATAACCAAAAGAAAGGAAAGATAAAAATGGCAACCGATATTGGTATTGATTTTGGTTCTTCTAAAACTGTTATTTTTTCAAGTTCAAAGGTGGTATTGGAACTTCCTAACGTTGTAACAGTTGACAGCGACAGTTGGGAGGTTGTATATACAGGTGAAAAAGCAAAGCAAACTTTAGGTAGAACACCTGAAAGTATGCAAACTGTTTTTCCAATAGAGCACGGTGTTATTTCTGACTATGACTTGGCTGAATATATGCTTAAAGAATATATGGAAATGGCGTTTGGCAATAAGGTTTTACGTCCAAGAATTATGGCAACCTTGCCTGCAGGGCTTACCGAACTTCAGCACCACTCTTTAGCCAACGTTGTTGAGGCGGCAGGGGGTAGGAATATTACGGTTATTGAAAGTCCGCTTGCTATTGCGTTTGGATTAGGGCTTGATTTTTCTTCACCTCGCGGAACACTTGTGGTTGATATTGGTGCCGGTACTACCGACGTTGCGGTTGTTTCAATGGGTGCTATTGCTACTTGTAACTCTTTTAAAACCGCTTCTTTTGATATTGATGCGCAAATTATGCGTTACGTTAGAAAAGAGTTTAATATTGAAATTGGCGCTCTTACCGCTGAATCAATTAAAATGAAGATAGGAACTGCCATTCCCCGTCCTGTTGAAGTTGCGGTTATTGCAAAGGGAAGAAACGTGTTTAACGGTTTGCCCGAAAGTTTTGAAATTACTTCAAGTGAAGTGTATGAAGCAATTAGTGATACACTTGACACCATTTGTGATGCTATTCGTGAAGTGTTAAACCGTACTGACCCTGACCTTGTAGCCGATATTATGGAAGACGGTATGTACTTGGCGGGCGGTGGCTCTTTGCTTAACGGTATGGTGCAAAAAATAGAAGAATATCTTGGTATAAAGGTTCATCATTTGGAAGACCCTGCTCACAGCGTTGTAAAGGGAGCGGCTGTTGCCCTTAAAAAGAGTGATTTGCTTAAAAATGTTGATTATCAAATGCGTTCTATAAAAGAACTCGTTATTGAATAGGAGATTTAATATGTTAAATGAGAAAATGTTAGGGCTTGGTGAAAACCGCTCGGTAATTCGTGAGATTTTTGAATTTGGTAATAAACGCAGGGCAGAAGTGGGCGCTCAAAACGTTTATGATTTTAGTTTGGGAAACCCAAGTATTCCTGCTCCAAAAGAAGTAAATGAAGCAATGGTTAAATTGCTTACCGAGTTTGATCCCGTAAAACTTCACGGATACACTTCGGCGCAAGGTGCTCCCGACGTTAGAAAAACTATTGCGCAAAGTATTGAAAAACGTTTTGGCATTGAAGCCGATATGGACCTTATTTATATGACTTGCGGTGCGGCGGCTTCGCTTACAATTTGCCTTAACGCTATTTGTAATAACGGTGACGAAGTTATTGCTTTGGCTCCGTTTTTCCCCGAATACCGTGTATTTGTTGAAAAAGCGGGTGCAAAACTTGTTGTTTCAAAGTGCCGTGAAAGTGATTTTCAAATTGATTTCATGCAATTAGAAAAAGCAATTACTAAAGATACAAAGGCGATTATTGTAAATTCACCTAACAACCCCACGGGTGTTGTATTGTCTAGCGACACAATTAAACAATTGGCAAAACTTTTAGAGCAAAAGCAAAAAGAATATGGCAAACGTATTTTTATAATTTGCGATGAACCATATCGTGAATTGGCTTATGATGTGGAAGTACCGTACATACCAAATTATTACGATAACACGTTGGTTTGCTATTCTTACAGTAAGTCACTCTCACTTCCGGGTGAGCGTATAGGTTATATTTTTGTAAGCCCCAAAATTGAAAAGTGCCAAAAGGTTTATGCCGCAGTTTGCGGTGCGGGCAGAGCGCTTGGCTTTGTTTGTGCGCCTTCGCTTTTGCAACTAACGGTTAAAGACTGTGTTGAACTTACAAGTGACGTTTCGGTTTACAAGAAAAACCGTGATTTGCTTTACAATTCACTTACAGAATACGGCTATAAAGCCGCCAAGCCCGACGGTGCGTTTTATTTGTTTATTAAGTCACCCGAACCCGATGCAAACGCTTTTTGTGAACGTGCTAAAAAGTATGATTTGCTTCTTGTTCCAAGTGATTCGTTTGGTTATGAGGGCTATGTTCGTATAAGTTACTGCGTTTCAACCGAACAAATTGAAAAATCTTTGCCTTATTTCAAAAAACTCATTGAAGAGTATAAATAAAGCGTTCTCCGGTGGGAGAATGGCTACCGCTTGCGGTGGATGAGGTGTATATGCCTATAAAACTGCATTGTAGGGTTGGCGGACGACCAATGGTCGCCCCTACGAAATACAGATTAATTATGTATATATAATGTATTGGTAATAAAAAACTGTTGACAAATTTCGATTTTGTGATACAATATTAAAGCAAACTGAATATTTCCTTATCAAGAGTGGTGGAGGGACACGGCCCGTTGAAGCCCGGCAACCTGTTTTTCAAGGTGCTAAATCCGTCGGTTTATCCGAAAGATGAGGTTTTTTAAATTTTAACCGCTCTTTCGTTGAGCGGTTTTTTTATTAAAAGAAAGGAATTTTAAAATGAACAATTATTTATTTACATCCGAATCGGTTACAGAAGGTCATCCCGATAAGGTTTGTGACCAAATTTCTGATGCTGTTTTAGACGCAATTTTTGCGCAGGATAACAACGCTCGTGTTGCTTGTGAAACCTTTTGTACAACAGGTGTTGTAACCGTTATGGGTGAAATTACAACAACTGCTAAAGTTGATATTCCCGCCATTGTTCGTGAAGTTGTTTGCGATATTGGTTACAACAGCGCAAAAGCCGGTTTTGACGGTAATACTTGCGCAGTTATGACTTCGATTGACAAACAGTCACCCGATATTGCTATGGGTGTTGATAAATCGCTTGAACTTAAAGACGGTGAAGAAGACGGATATAATCTTCACGGTGCGGGTGACCAAGGTATGATGTTTGGATATGCTTGTGACGAAACACCCGAACTTATGCCTTTGGCAATTTCTTTGTCACATAAGATGGCAAAAAAACTTACTGACGTTAGAAAATCGGGCGAACTTTGTTACCTTAATCCCGACGGAAAAACTCAAGTTACCGTAGAATATGAAAACGGTCAACCAAAGCGTGTTGATGCGGTTGTAGTTTCAAGCCAACACACCGAAGACGTGACACTTGAAACTTTAAGAGCCGATATACTTGAAAAAGTTATTAAACCGGTTATTCCAAGCCAACTTTTAGACCAAAACACAAAGATTTACATCAACCCCACAGGTCGTTTTGTAGTGGGCGGTCCGCAAGGGGATACGGGTCTTACAGGTAGAAAAATTATTGTTGATACATACGGCGGTTACGCTCGTCATGGCGGCGGTGCTTTTTCCGGTAAAGACCCAACAAAAGTTGACAGAAGTGCGGCTTATGCTGCCCGTTACGTTGCAAAAAATATTGTAGCGGCAGGTTTAGCCCGTAAGTGCGAAATTGAACTTGCATATGCTATTGGTGTTGCAACACCTGTATCAATTATGGTTGATACTTTTGGAACAGGTGTTGTAAGTGACGAAGAAATTGCAAAGGCGGTTTCCAATACTTTTGATTTAAGACCTTCGGCTATAATTGACACCCTTGATTTACGCCGTCCCATTTACAGACAAACTGCGGCTTACGGCCATATGGGCAGAACTGATATTGATTTGCCTTGGGAAAAAACCGATAAAGCAGAAATTTTAAAAAAATACTTGACAAATGCGTAAATTCGTGTATAATTGATATGACAATAAAGTAGTTCGCATAGCGTCCTCACCCCAAGATTTTGTTCTAAAGGGTTAATAAGTATCACAAAGTTTTACTTTGGTATTCTTATGCGTGGGCGTATTGCGTCCACGCTTTTTGTATTTATTGCCAAAACTATTTCGGAGGTGTATTCACATCAGCAGTAAAGAACTCGATATTAACGAAGGTATTAAATTTAAAGAAGTTCGTGTAATTTCCAACGACGGTTCACAAATTGGTATTATCCCCGTTGAAAAAGCATTGGAAGCGGCATATGCTAAAGATTTGGATTTAGTTTGTATTTCGCCTAATGCTCAACCGCCTGTTTGCAAAATTATGGACTACGGTAAGTTCCGTTTTGAACAGGCAAAGCGTGAAAAAGAAGCCAAGAAAAACCAAAAGGTTGTTGAAGTTAAAGAAATTCGTTTAGGTTTAAGTATCGATGTACACGACTTTGAAACCAAAGGTAAACAAGCAATTAAATTCTTAAATGCGGGTAACAAGGTAAAAGTTTCTATCCGTTTCCGTGGCCGTGAACTTGGTCACCCTGAAATTGGCCTTGATAATATGGCTCGTTTTGCAGAATTTTGTGCTGATCATTCTACGGTTGAAAAAGCTGCTAAGATGGAAGGCAGGAATATGCTTATGTTCTTGGCTCCGAAATCAGGAAAATAATGTAAGTTAAAAAATTTTTTGGAGGGACTAAAATGCCTAAAATTAAAACACACAGTGGCGCTAAAAAACGCTTCAAACTCACCAAAAACGGCAACGTTAAACGTGCTCATGCTTTTAAGTCGCACATTCTTAACAAGAAAACAACAAAACGTAAGAGAAATCTTCGTAAGACTGTTGTTGCCGATGTAACAAACACAGCAACTATCAAGAAACTCATTCCTTATAAATAAGGATTAGCCGAATAGGAGGATAAAGTAAATGGCACGTATTAAAGGTGCGTTAGCAACACGCAAAAGAAGAAATAAAGTTTTAAAGCTTGCTAAAGGTTACTTTGGCGCTAAATCTAAACTTTTTAAAACTGCTAAAGAAGCAGTTATGAAATCAGGTAACTATGCATACGTTGGCAGACGTCTTAAAAAGCGCGATTTCCGTCGTCTTTGGATTACAAGAATTTCTGCTGCTTGCAAAATGAATGATATTAACTATTCTTCATTCATCAACGGTCTTAACAAGGCAGGTATTGAAATTAACCGTAAGATGTTGGCTGACCTTGCTGTAAATGATGCAAAAGGTTTTGCAACACTTGTAAAGAACGCTAAAAAAGCACTTGAAAAATAATAAACTTTCGCCCGAGTGAAAACACTCTCTCGGGCGACTTTTTCATTTTTAAAGAGGGTGAAAAAATGGAAAATTTTAAGAAAATAACCAGTAAAGATAATTCACTTATCAAACTTGTTTGCGCTTTGCAAAGTTCACGTAAAGCACGTTTAGAACACAATTTGTTTGTTCTTGAAGGGGTTAGAATTTGTGACGATGCCTGCAGTTGTGAAATCAGGTTTGATAAGTTAATTATAAGCGAAACTGCTTTTTCTAAATATGAATCGGCAGTAAAAAGTTTTGAAAAGAACTCAAATGAATGCTATCTTTTGCCCGATAGTTTGTTTAAAAAAATCAGCGATACAACCTCCCCTCAAGGCATTATCGCATTGGCTTCAATGCCGAAAATGAATAATACTATAAACAAAAACGGCAGATATATTGCACTTGAAAACTTGGCTGACCCTTCTAATTTGGGGGCTATAAGCCGTACCGCCGAAGCATTGGGAGTTAGCGGGATAATTTTGTCTTCTGACAGTTGTGACCCGTACTCACCTAAAAGCATTCGTGCTTCTATGGGTACTTTGTTTAGAATGCCGTTAATTATTTTTGATGATTTTTCAAAAGCAATTAGCGAAAGCGGTTTAAAATCGTTTGCCTGTGTGGTTGATAAAAATGCAAAATCTATTACCGAAGTTAGTTTTGAAAACGGTTCGGTGGTAATAATTGGCAATGAAGCAAATGGATTAACAGAAAAAACAAAGCAAACCGCAAACGAGCAAATTACTATTAAGATGAGCGGTAAAGCCGAGTCTTTAAATGCGGCAACTGCTGCGGCTATTTCTATTTGGGAAATGATGAAATGAAATATTACGTTTGGCTTCAACTGTGTTTAGGTCAAGGCAGCAAGACCTTTTCAAACCTGTTAGAAAAGGAACTTTTGCCAAAAGATGTTTATTCGATGACTGCGCTGATGCGAAAACAGGTTGGTGTTTTTTCAAAAGGTGAACTTGAAAAAATGCTTAAAACGCCTATTGAAGACGCAGTAAAAATCATTGATGAATGTAATAAAAAGAAAATTAAAATTATAAAGTACACCGATGAAAAATACCCCAACACCCTTAAAACTATTTGTAATCCACCTATAGTTTTGTACGTGAAGGGGAGTTTGCCTGACTTTGATAACACCCCCGTTATTTCGATAGTGGGGCCAAGAAAAGTTTCGGAATTTGGTAAAAAGGCGTCTTATTCTTTGAGTTATCGCCTTGGCAAAGCAGGTTTTATTGTTGTAAGCGGCGGTGCTGTTGGAAGTGACACTTATGCTCACATAGGCGCTTTAAAAGCGGATGCTAAAACTGTGCTTGTTATGGGTTGCGGTTTTAACGTGAGTTATTTGGAAGAAAACCGTGCTTTAAGGGAACATATCGAAAAATGCGGTTGT
>SVOX01000084.1 GCA_015066165.1 Oscillospiraceae bacterium
CTTTTTTAAGTGTTTCGGCAACCATTTTTGCGGCAGATATTATTTTTTCGCTTTGTGTTTTGCGAATTTCATTTAAAATATCAATTATTTTATCACAGTAAGTATCAAATAACATATTATCACCTAAAAATATTATACATATTAAAATAAGACGTGTCAATAAATGATAGAAATTCTCAATATAACAGTTTAGTGTTGTTATACAATTGTAGGGACAGGCATATTTACGCCGGTCCCTACTAATTTAAATTACTAACATTTTTCAGCCAAGCAATAAGGGTTTTCTTTTAATGCATTTTCAACATCGTCCCACAATTTTTGAGCATCAAAAATATAGGTTTCGGCTTCTAATAATTTGACAGTAGTCAAAGGCAAAACTTCGGCTAATTTATCAAAATTATGTGCCCAACCCGATTCACGTGCAAAAACGTGGAAAAACTCTCGCTTATGTTCTTTGCCTTGCTCATCAATACAAATATAATCACGATGAAATTTAGGGTCAGAAAAATCAACCCCAAAAGCATAAGGCACTTTACAAGAAATTTCCAAGCCGTGAAGCAAGGTGTTCTTTTTAAGACCGCAACCAACAAGCAATATTTTACCACCGGCATTTTTAAGCTTCATAATGGGTGAATTTTGATCTAAACAGTTTTGGTCATCGTGGTGATTGGCTACATAAAATTCCTTATCTTTGCCCCAAACCGCTAAAGAATGTGTTGGATGAAGACTGCGAACAACTCCCTCGCCTTTGCGAAAAACTTCAGGTATCATACCAACGCAAGAAGGTGAAGTTTTAATATCAAATACAGGGTTAGCACCGTTTACATTTTCATAAGTAAAGGTTGGGAACATTAAAGTTCCCTCTTTACCTACTGCTTCTTTGAAAGCGTCAATTACGGTATCAATACCGCCTTGTACCTCACCCAAAGATTTATAAGAAGCGTGGATAAGAAGTTTATCACCCTTATTTATACCCAGTTCTTTTAAATTTTTAACAATAT
Source organism: Oscillospiraceae bacterium (assembly GCA_015066165.1). Taxonomy (GTDB): domain Bacteria; phylum Bacillota; class Clostridia; order Oscillospirales; family Acutalibacteraceae; genus UBA737. The sequence continues at coordinate 1,002 of SVOX01000084.1, forward strand.
CAAGTTTTGAATACATTGTAATTACCTTTTGTTAATTTTTGTAAACCAGTCACGCATAACCTTTTCTGCGGGTTTGCCTTGAATAGTAAATCCACGGTCACCGTTAGGGTCGCCATGATATTGCGGACGGCGTTGGGTTTCGTCCCATTTCCACCACAAAAGTCCCATCCAGCCCGGAACATCCATAAACGTTTGGAAAGATGCCTCCATATAATTCGCTTGTTCCTCGCCGTCGTATGGAGTATCCCACAAATAGTTGGTAGGATACATTGAACAACCGTGTGCTGAACGAATACCGTATTCGGTAAACAATATTGGTTTATTGCCAAAGCGTTCCATAATAGATTTAATTTTTTCCTTACGTGAAGAAAGATATTCTTTCATTTCTTCAACCGTAGGTGTTGGACGGTTAACGGCTTCGGGGTTTGAAACGTGGTTCATATTAGGTGTGGGGGGTGCTGCAGGTGGATAGTAACTGTATGCCAAGAAGTCAACCTTGTTTATCCACTCAAGGTCAAATGTTTTACGAGATACAAAAGTAAATTCGTAAGTAATTGGACCCGAATAATGTTTGCGAACTTCTTCAATTACTTCTTCCCAATATGCATTTTGACCTTCGGTTGGTACACATTCGGCACCAATCATCAAAGCATCAATTCCTGCTCTTTCTGCAAGTTGAGCATAATAACGCATACCCTCAATATATGAATTAAACCATTCACGCCAATAGTCAGTACGGATACCTTCAATATGACGGCAGTCGGTTTCATTTGGGAACTGTACCTTGTGCATTGCCGCACCGTCAAGTGGAGTAAGACATGGTTTTAAAATAACTCTAACACCGTTATCATGTAAAAGTTTTGTCATTTCAACAATTTCGGTATCGGTCGAAGTATATTCAAAATCCATAAACAACTTACGTGAAAATACCTTTTCTTGACAGAGGTTTACGTTAAGAGTTGTCCAGTTAATACCCATTTTGTTCATCAAAGCGGGTTGCTCTTTTGACTTTTCGGTTGCATAGTAACCACGCTTATTCATAAAACCAAAATTGGTACCACAAACAAGTTCATTAAAAATTGGGTGGTCTTTAAATCTTTCAGGGATATTAATATAATCGGGATGTTTCATAATTTTCTCCTTATTTATACCATTTTGCCGCAAAGTTTTTCTTAACTTCGTCGCAAGGTTTCTTACCACACCATTGCAAAGCACCTGAATATACTACTGAAGGCACTGCAGTTTGTGGCTTGTGCCAAGTTGTTTGCAAAATACCGTGACTGCCGCGTTTTTTACAAATTTCAACCATACTTTCAGTACCAACATCGTTGAGGAATGGTGAATAAATGGTTTCAAAGCCCTTCTTTTCAAAGAATTCAGGGTCGTACCAGTTTTTACCGGGGTTATCGTGAGTCCAAACGTTGATAAGAATATTCTTTGGTAACAAGTCAACACTTTCTTCTCTACACTTCCAATAAAGAGCGTCCATAGAGCAGTAAAGCATATCGCCCCACATAACCATTTTAACATTTCTTTCACTCAAATAAGAGTTAAGATATGACAAATGCTTAATAAGAAGAATATCACTGCTTATACGGCGGTCTTCTTCGGTAGAGCCAAAGCAAAACGCCTTGTCACAACCTGTGTGAAGATATGGCGGATTGCGGAACATTTCAAGAAGTTCGTCCATAAGTAAACGCAAGAATTTTTGAGTTTTTGGATTTTCAGTTGCAAAACACCAACCGCCAGGTACGTACATATCAGCCATATCAGGACGTTGGTCAAGAACAGTGTGTTTACGTGAAATAATTCTACTCCAAGCCGCATGTGAAGTCAAGTTTTGTTGAGGTATTGGTTGAATATGTAAACAGTCATATGCAAAATCTACCAAATCTTTAACTTCTTCCTTGGTGTAAGCATTGGGCCAATGTGCATAGTCAAGACTATATGGGAACATACCCCAAAACTCAACAAAAATGTGATTATAACCGCTAAGCGCCGCAGTTTTCATCATCATTTTAATATGTTCAAGTGTGCTTTCTTCCTTTTCGGTACCGTCATCAGGACGGAAAACACAAGTATGAACCGCACGGAAAGGAATGTTCGGATAATCGTCGATATACATCTGTGGCATTTCGCCCAACTCTTCACTCATACGGATAAATGCCTTAAGACCTAAAAGCATTGCCTTTTCATCTTTACCAATAATAACAACACTGTCTTCGCTTATGTCAAGGAAATATTCTTCGTCGTTTTGGAAAGTATATTCCTTTTCTTCAATGTTTTCTTTACCAATAGAAAGCACAGCTGCATCGGTATCATACCAAACAACTTCAGGTTTGCTTTCATATCCTGCAAGACCTAAAAGATATTCCATTGTGGTATCAACGTTGGTATAAATCGGCGCTTTTGCATCTTTCTTTAAAAAACCGCCTTTTACAGTCAATTTTTTTGGCTTAATCAAAAGTTTTGATAAAATTTCGTTCTTTTTCATTTCTATTTCTCCTTTAAAGCATTTTAACACGAGGTCTGTATTTTTCAAGATATTTAGCGTTTTTCTCGTCACCGCCGGGGGTATTTGCACTTGACCATACTGGCGGTGTAATTCCACGGTCAATACATTGTTTTACGCACTCGATTTCAAGCAAGTGAGCAATATAAAAATCAACAATGTTTGATACAGGTGCTATTGGTGTATCTAAACCCGGAACATTAACAACTGCGTCACCCACTGGGTTAAAATCTTCTATGCAAACGTCGGCATAATCGAAGAGATTGGTTTTATTTGGATGGCGAATAAAGTGGTCCTGTGGCATTTCTTTTTGCCACGCTTCACTTGAAACCGCAATGATTTTAACGCCGTTTTTCTTGGCTTCCATAGCAGCATCAATTGTAGCAGGGTTGATACCGATATTGTGGAAAATAATAAGCACATCATCTTTTTTAAGGTCGTAATATTTAATAATTGCGCTTCCGTAATTTACGGTTCTTTCTAGTTCTAAATATTTAAGTGCTTGATTAAATACCGAAAGACCTGTTTCCATTATAGGATTAATACAAGAAAGTCCACCGGCACGGAAGAACATTTCACCCATACACAAAGTAGTGTGTCCGCCACCGCCATAAACATTAATAAGACGATCTTGTTCTATAGCGTCTGCCATTAAAGATGCGGCTTTTTTAATATTTTCACTTTGGGTAGCGTTTACTTTTTCAAGATTTTCTATTATTGACTTATAGTAACCAAAATCGTTCATATTAGTCCTCTTTCTTTAAAACACGTTTGTAGTTTCTACCTATATTATCCCAAAGTTCAAGCGGGTCTTTAGCGGCAACTGAAGTACCGTAACCGCCACGGTAAGTCCATGTAGCCAAACGGTCAACACCCAATTCTTCGTACATATCAACAACCTTGTCAATTTGTGCGAAATCATCGGGACGTTTGTTGTAGCCCATAAGCCAACGTTCACTTTGTTTACCGTATTTTTTAGCCATAGCAACCGTTCTTTCGGTAATTTCACGGAAGAAACTTTCAGGTAATGACCAGTTGATAATAGTGGTTGAAAATACGTCGAAGTATGGACAACTTGCTACCATATCCCAATTATCATAACCACGAAGTTCAGTAACGTAGTAACCGTTAAGTGTTGCGTGAACACAACAAGTGATTTCAAGATTTGGGTTATACTCTTTAAGTGCTTTTGAAGTATCAGATAAAGTAAAGAGTGCCTCACGCCAACGGAAATTCTTAACGTCATCGTTCATAAATTTAGGCATTTCGTAGCCGTAGTATTCTTCAAATTTCTTCATACATTCAGGACAACGGCAAGCCCAATCGTCACCTGCACCGCCTGTGATAGAAGCGTAAGATTTAGGATATGCGTAATGCGGTTCGTCCCAGAAGAAACCGTCAACTTCGGTATTTTTTGCAATTTTGAGACAAATATTTTTAAAATAATCACGGAAAGAGTTAGTGTTAAAACAAGCCGCATTAAGTACTTCACCCGTATAAGCCGAAACTTGACGGTGGTGAATATTGTTTTGCAAGAAAAGACTTACTTGCTCACCGCCGAAGTATTTACCAATGCCCCACGGGTCAGCGATAACACGAAGTCCTAAATCGTGCGCTGCTTTTACAATATTGTTGATATTAGGGAACCAAAAGTCCATATCAAACTCTGTAATAGCAAGGATAACAGTATCGCAACCGTGCTCTTTCATTTCTTTAAAGTCTTCTACAGCGTGTTCCACATAGTTCATACCGTAGTAACTTACCGCTGTGTGTTTTATTGCCATAATAAAACCCTCCTTTTATTTTTACATTTTTAGTATAAAACAAAACATAAACATTGAAAACCTACAAAATGTTCAAAAAGGTGTACAAAACGAAACTTGACAAAAGGTAAAAATAATGATATAAAAGATTATAAATTCTATAGAAAAGAGATATAAAATGTTTTTTGCAGAAAACGAACTTTCACTTGAACTGTTAGGCGTTTTTAGAATAAGCCGAAAAGTTCAAACCACACAAAAAAGCCATAAAAGAAATTATGACAGTTTAAGTTTGCGTCTTGAGGGTAGCGGAAAATTCAAAACCGAAGATAAAACCTTTAAAGTTCAAAAAGGTGACGTTTTATATCTTCCCCAAAACGCTGATTACACCCAAAAAACTGCCGGTGAAAAACTTATTGCAATACATTTTATTAACTACAATTTTAACCGCAAGGCAAAAATCGAAATAATTAAAGCCGAAAATACTGAATACGTTGAAAAAATCGCTTTACAAATGTATGATATTTGGAAAGAAAAAAAGCAGGGCTACCGCCATAAATGCACTTCCCTGCTTTACGAATTATTATACTTATTAAATTGTCAAGAACACGAGCAAATAATTGATTCAATCACAAGTGACCAAAAAATTAAAAACGCAATTGATTATATACACACAAATTACCGAAGCGGTAGTATTGATATATCATATCTTGCAAAAATGTGCTCTGTTTCAGAAACGTATTTTCGAAAACTTTTTAAAATGATTTACGGTGTATCGCCAAAACAATATATACTTAATCTAAAACTTGAAATTGCTTCACAACTTTTGCAAAGCGGTTTTTATACCATAAGCGAAGTAAGCGATAAATCGGGATTTAATGATGAAAAGTATTTTTCAAAACTGTTTAAAAAACGTTTTGGAATTACCCCTAAAGAGTTTTCAAAAAATGAAAATATAAGAATTAAATACTAAAAAATGCCCGAATAATCGGGCATTTTTTATTTCAGTATAAAAGTAGTACCATATAATAAATTATCAAAAACAATTTTACCGTTATTTATAAAAATTACAGTTGTATCTTCATCCCATATTTTCACTTGCTTCAAAGTATTGCAATCAAAATCAAAGCTCTTTTTGTGTAATGGTTTTGTTTGTTTCATATCTCGCAACACATTTTGCCAACTGTCAAGTTTATTACGAATAAAGCCAATACTTTGTGTCTTTCCTTTTAAAATCAATAAGTAAACATCATTATCTGAAAGGTCTAAAGGCTCAAATCCTTCTTGTGTAAAATCAATATCTTCTACCAATTTCGAAATTGGCGCAAAATATTTATAAAGGTTTTTCGACTCCAAATACCTTTCATCCCAATGCCAAATATTACCGATTGATGCCAAACCACAAAAAACAGGAGTATATGCACAGTCCACCAAAATCATTCCGCGGTCATCAACTGAATAATACTTAAACGGTCCGCTATGGCAATTATTTACTGCACCCGTTTCGGCTAAAATCAGCGGTTGTGCTGATTTATCAAGATATTTTATCCCTTGGGCCGTCATTTCAATAGGATTACGGGTAGTGTCTTTAAATTTGGCGCCTTGGTCTAAATAACGATGCAGTTGTTTAAATGCTGAAAGCTCCCAAGGGAACGAATTATAAAGATCTACAGCATATTGAGCATCCATACTACCAAGGGAATTTATAACCATATTATCGGGGAACATAACAGCAACCTTAGGTAGCATATCCTTATTCCACTCGTTTGTGTTTGGAAGACAGTTCATTTCATTCCAAAGCTCAAAGGCAAAAATCTCTGTATCCCCTGCATAACGTTTAGCAAATTCGTGAACTTTATTCAGCCACGCTTTTTTCCAATTTTCACTTGTAATCCACTCATTTATAGATTCACAATATTCCCCATTTAAGCGTATTTTTTTATTAAAAATATAGGATAAATCAGGTTGTGAACCTTT
>SVOX01000085.1 GCA_015066165.1 Oscillospiraceae bacterium
ACCGCAAAGGAGAATGCAAAATGACTTACTGCTTATTAAAGAAAGCTGATGACGCAGATATACCGCTCATTCTTTCTGTTTATAAGCAACCATTGATTTCGCAGTTTATCAGTATTGATGAGAAAAACACTGCCTCAATTAATCTGTTCGAAAGTGCCAAATTTGTATGTGTAGGCAAAGATACAGAACTTTTGGAATATGAATATAGCAAAGGATAAAACACACTACCTTTGCTTACTTTTAGCTCTATTCTGCTCCGTTTGGTTACTCTTTCGCAAAAAAGGACACTTGTGATTTTGTAGCGGTGTTCTTTTTGTATTTTATAAAGGCAAATAAACTTTTCTTGTTATTTTAAAGACGTTGTGGTAAGATTTATAAAACGGAGGGATAAAAATATGATAAAAATCCTTTTTGTCTGCCATGGAAATATTTGCCGCAGTCCAATGGCAGAGTTTATAATGAAAGAACTGGTCCATAAAAAAGGGCTTGAAAATGAAATTTATGTTGAATCGGCGGCAACTTCCCGTGAAGAAATTGGAAACGGTGTTTACCCGCCTGTAAAACGTATTTTAAACGCCCGAAATATTGACTGTTCAAAAAAACGAGCCCGACAAATGACACGCCTTGATTATAATAATTTTGATTACATTATATGTATGGATTCATACAATTTGCGAAATATGGAACGCATAGCGCCCGATACCGATAAAAAGTACAAACGTTTGCTCGAATACACTAATACACCGCACGACGTTGCAGACCCTTGGTACACGGGTGATTTTGAAACAACCGAGCGTGAAGTTGAAAGCGGTTGCAAAGCGTTGCTTGAAATTGTTCAAAAGAACATATAGTGGGGGTGGCAGTTTGAAAAAACAAAAAATTATAATTGTTGCAATCACTGTTTTTGCCTGTGTTTTTATGGGTGTTGTAGATGCTGTAATACAACCGGGGTACGCAATAAAATCGGTTATAAAAATTGCGCTGTTTTTACTTTTGCCTTGTTTTTATTCGTTATATGATAAGAAATTACAATTAAAGAAACTTTTTATACCAAATAAGAAAGGTTTCTTATTGGCAGCCGGATTAGGTGTTGCGGTGTATGGCGTGATACTTGCGGCATTTTTTATTTTCCGTAACATTTTTGATTTTTCGGCGCTTACAACGTCACTCACTTCCACAACGGGTGTGAGTAAAAGCAATTTTATTTTTGTGGCGGTGTATATTTCTTTTGTAAATTCGTTACTTGAAGAATTTTTCTTCCGTGGTTTTTCGTTCTTAACGTTAAAGAAAGTGTCTAACAGAAAGTTGGCGTATATAGTAAGCGCTTCTATGTTTTCGCTTTACCATATCGCAATGATGATTGGCTGGTTTGGGTTGCCTGTGATATTACTTTCTTTGATAGGACTGTTCGCAGGCGGTGTGATTTTTAATTATTTTAATGAAAAATACAACAATATTTATCTTTCATGGCTTATACATATGTTTGCGAATTTCGCCACTAACACAATTGGTTTTATTTTGTTTGATGCAGTATAAAACAGAAAGTAAAATTAAAAACTCCCGTTTTCACGGGAGTTTTTTTGCACTTTTATTTAACTTTTTTAGATTTTGCACTTGACCAAGCCGAGCAAACTTTAGAGCCCTTTATGGTTTTATAAGTGCGAACACGTACATAATATTTATTTTTAGATTTCAACTTCTTTATGGTTACAGAAGATTTGTTCTTTCCTTTTACAAGCTCTTTTTAGCGGCGGTCAATTTTGAAATTATTTAATAGACGCTTTACGCCTACAAGATACAAGAAAGATATAACATATTTTTGCTTTAAAGTCAACAACAAACGCAATAAATACGGCTTGAAAAATGTAGTGTATAATATTATAATACTATGGGAAAGGAAGATAAGTTATGTTTAGCGTAATTTTCGATATGGACGGTACTTTGCTTGATACCCAGCGTATTTGCATACCCGCTTGGGACTATGCGGGTGAAAAGCAAGGTTTTGAAAATGCGGGAAGATATATCCCCGACGTTTGCGGAATGAACGAACTTGGCTGGAGCAGTTTTTTGAAAACTCATTTTCCAAACATAAATCTCAAACAGTTTAAAACAGACGCAAGGGAATATATAGTAAAAAACCTTGTGGTGCGGTTCAAAGACGGCGCAAAAGAACTTTTTGATTATCTAAAGGCAAGAGGCATAAAAGTCGGTCTTGCGACAGGTACTTCAAGACCTTCTGTTGAGCATCATTTAAAAGAAGTTGGGATATTTGGTATGTTTGATGCTGTGGTTTGCGGACAGGAAGTGAAAAACGGAAAACCCGCACCCGATATTTTTCTTGAAACTGCACGGCAAATGGGGATAAATCCCCAAGACTGTTTTGTTTTTGAAGATTCCGAAAACGGAATAATAGCGGGATACAAAGCGGGTATGAAATGTATTGGTGTTGCAGACGTGAAACCCTTTTCGCCCGAGTTTAAAGGACTTATGTATTGCGAACTTGAAAGTATGGAAAAAGCGATTGAAATTTTTGAAAGGATGTAAAAAATGCATTATATGTTTTTAAGATTTCCGGACGGTAAACCAAAAGCGGTAACGCTTAGTTTTGACGACGGTGTAAAGCAAGATATAAAATTCAGCGAAACTGTGACAAAACACGGGCTAAAATGCACCTTTAATATAAACAGCGGTATGTTTGACCGCCCAAATCGACTTACTCCCGATGAAATTCGTGAACATATTTTAGAAAAGGGACACGAAGTTGCGGTGCACGGTGAATTTCACAAAGCAAACGGTTTTACAACCGCTTTGGAAGGCATAAAAGACGTGCTTAACTGCCGTTTGGCGCTTGAAAAAGAGTTTGATACGTTTATTACGGGTATGGCTTATCCCGATTCGGGTATAACCCGTTTTCATAACGGCACCAATTACGAAAAGGTAAAAAATTATCTTGTCGATTTGGGTATTTCTTATGCGAGAACGCTTGGCGGAGATAACAATAAATTTGAATTGCCAACCGATTGGCACGCTTGGATGCCGTCAAGCCATTGGCTACACGACGTTTGCAACTCATATATTGACGAATTTTTAAAAATTGATTTCATAAAACTTTCCTACGCTTCGCTTAAGTGGCCCCGTCTTCTGTATATTTGGGGACACAGTTACGAGTGCGACGGTAAATGGGATAAATTAGAAGATATGTGCCAAAAATTGTCGGGAAAAGAAGATGTTTGGTATGCAACAAACATTGAAATTTACGATTACGTAACGGCGTATAATTCACTTAAACTTAATGCCGAAGGCACAAAGGTTTATAATCCAACTCTTAAAACAATTTGGTTCTTTGCTAACGAAAAGGAATATAAAATTGAACCTGGTGAAACAATAAAACTTTAACCCTTTAAAAAATGAAGCCCACCGATTTTTCGGTGGGCTTTGCTATATCGTTTTATTATTTATCACGCTTTTTGAAAGGTCTGCGGGGTTTGCGGGCGGGCTCTTCATCAGCGCCTTCTTCAACAACTGCGCCGTTTACTTCAACTAAAGCATCTCTGCGAGAAAGGTTAATTCTGCCTTGGTCGTCAATTTCGGTAACCTTAACGATTACTTGGTCGCCAACTGCAACAACGTCTTCAACCTTTTCAACACGCTTAACGTCGAGTTTTGAAATATGAACAAGACCTTCTTTGCCGGGAGCAATTTCAACAAATGCGCCAAAGGTCATAAGGCGGGTAACTTTACCGCTGTAGATACCGCCAATTTCAGGGTCGTTGGCAATAAGTTCGATAATAGCAACGGCTTGTTTTGCCTTTTCAACGTCAAGACCTGATACAAATACTCTACCGTCTTCTTCAATGTTGATGGTACATTCGCATTGTTCTTGAATAGATTGAATAACCTTACCTTGCTTACCTATAACGTCACCAATCTTTTCGGGGTTGATGGCGGTTGTAAGCATTTTTGGAGCATATTGTGAAAGTTCACTACGGTATTCAGGGATACACTTAAGCATAACTTCGTCAAGAATGTGAAGACGTGCTTTGTGAGTTTTTGCAAATGCTTCTTTAATAATAGCGGGGGTAAGACCGTGAACCTTTAAGTCCATTTGGATAGCGGTAATACCCTTGTGAGTACCTGCTACTTTAAAGTCCATATCGCCGTAGAAGTCTTCAAGACCTTGAATGTCAACCATTGTCATAAAGTCGCCGTAAACGCCTTGGTCACCTGTGATGAGACCGCAAGAAATACCTGCAACAGGTGCTTTAATGGGAACACCGGCAGCCATAAGAGCCAATGTAGAACCGCAAATTGAACCTTGTGAAGTAGAACCGTTTGAAGAAAGAACTTCAGATACAACACGAATTGCATATGGGAATTCGTCAACACTTGGAATAACAGGCACCAACGCCTTTTCAGCCAAAGCGCCGTGACCGATTTCACGTCTGCCTGGGCCACGAGACGGTTTTGTTTCACCAACCGAGTAAGATGGGAAGTTGTAGTGGTGGATATAACGTTTTGAAACTTCTTCGTCAAGACCGTCAAGTTTTTGCGCTTCGCTTACGGGAGCCAAAGTTGCAATTGAAAGAACTTGAGTTTGACCACGGGTAAACATACCGCTACCGTGTACACGGGGAAGAAGGTCAACTTTTGCATCAAGCGGACGGATTTCATCAATGCCACGTCCGTCAACACGCTTCTTTTCGTCCTTAAGCCAAGCACGAACAACGTGTTTTTGTACCAAGTACATAATTTCGTCAAGTTTTGCTTCGTTGCCTTCAAAACGTTCGTCAAACTTTTCGTGAACTGCATTATAAATAGGAAGTAAAGCAGCGTCACGAACGAGTTTATCGTCGGTATCGAGTGCTTTTTTAACGTCTTCAATGCAGAATTCTTCGATTTCTGCCATAATTTCGGGGTCTGGGTCGTTTGACTCAAACTCAAATTTTTCTTTGCCGATTTCGGCAACAATGCCGTTTATGAAGTTAACAACTTCTTTGTTAACTTCGTGACCTGCCATAATGCAGTCGAACATTAAGTCGTCAGGAATTTCGTTACCGCCGGCTTCAATCATAGCAACCAAATCAGCAGTTGAAGAAACTGTTAAAGTAAGGTCGGTCTTTTCTCTTTGTTCGAGTGTGGGGTTAATAACAATTTCACCGTCAACAAGACCCACGTTTACGCTTGAAATAGGACCAGCCCAAGGGATGTCCGAAATAGCGATAGCGGTTGAAACACCAATAGCAGCTGCAACTTCGGGTGAGCAGTCAGGGTCAACCGACATAACGGTTGCTACAACTGAACAGTCGTTACGCATATCTTTTGGGAACAATGGGCGGATAGGACGGTCGATACAGCGAGAAGCCAAAATTGCTTTATCGCTTGCCTTACCTTCACGACGTGTGAAAGAACCGGGGATACGACCTACTGAATACATTTTTTCTTCATAGTCAACTGAAAGCGGGAAAAAGTCAACGCCTTCACGTGGCTTTGCCGAAGCAGTAACGGTACAAAGTACGCATGTATCGCCGTACTTTGCCATAACAGCGGCATTTGCAAGACCTGCCATCATACCTGTTTCAAGTTTTAAGGGGCGTCCTGCAAGGGTGGTTTCATAAACCTTAAAATTTTCAAACATTTTAAAATCTCCTTTTATTATTTTTTTAATCAGAGACCTTCGGTTAGCAATAAATCCAATACCTATATAATATAGATACTCGATTTACCGCTAAAGCACGAAAATCTCATAATTTTTAAGTTTAAATAGTTTTCAAGGCAGACCGTCATAAAAACAGTCTGCCTTTTTGCGCAAAAATTACTTACGAAGACCGAGGCGCTTAACGATAGAACGATATCTTTCAATGTCGTTCTTCATAAGGTAAGCGAGAAGGTTTCTTCTGTGACCTACCATTTTGAGAAGACCACGGTAAGAATGCTTATCCTTAGGATGTGTTTTAAGGTGAGCATTAAGTTCATTGATTCTTGTGGTAAGAAGAGCAATTTGAACTTCAGGAGAACCTGTGTCGCCTTCGTGTGTGGCATATTCAGCCATAACTTGATTCTTAACGTCTTTTGTCATCATTTTTCACTCCTTTACTATACTCCTTGCGTAAACCAAGCAATAGGTCGTAGTGAGTCCCTTCAGGGCGGACACCTAAAGCATAGAATACGTAAGCCAAAATATTATAACACAAAGGTTTTAAAAAGTAAAGAGTTTTTTTAAAAAATAAAACGCAGTATCAATTGACACTGCGTTTTGTAGGATATTTCATAAATCCAAAAGGATTTACTTCATTGATTTGTTTTTGCTGTGTTTATAGAGGTTACAAGAATTCTACGTATTGTGCCACAGGTGTTGTATAGTGATTTTATGGTGTTTTCATCAGCGAAGTTAACTTTTGCAAATAAGTTTAACCAATATTCAGTTTCGTAACATTCTTTAAGCGAAATTTGTAATTTTGAAATAAAATCAGCTCTGCTATGGGCATAATTGGCTTCGTGTATGTTGGCACCAATACTTGTCGCACAACGTTCTAATTGGTTGGTGAGAGAGTGATGACCTTTTATTGTTTCGCAAAAGTTGATGATATCTACAGAAAAAGCCATAGATAAATCAGCAAGTTTGTTTTCTTTCATTTTAAACCTCTTAAAAGATAAATGAAGTATTGCTTCGCAACATGAAGTAATATCTTTGATATTATGAAGTATTTCTTGCAAAATATGAAGTATTCGCATAATGCGAATATGAGTGAAGTAAATTTGCCAAATACGCAAAGCGTACTTCATAGCGTGAGCTACTTCATATCCGTAGGATATTTCATAAATCCAAAAGGATTTACTTCATTGATAAAATTGCTTCGGCAATTTTATCTTTGTACACGTCCCGAGCCGTCGCCGCCTGCAAGTTTTTCAACTTCTGAAACAGAAACACGGTTGTAGTCGCCTTCAACAGAGTGCTTAAGAGCCGATGCTGCAACAGCAAACTCAATAGCATCTTTTGAAGATTTGCCCGAAAGCAATGAGTAAATAAGACCGCCGCCAAAACTATCGCCGCCGCCTACACGGTCAACAATGTGGAGATGGTAAGATTTTGAGAAGCAGTAATTTTCACCGTCGTAAAGCATACCTGCCCAGTCATTATCGCTGGCAGAAATAGAAGTACGAAGTGTAATTGCAACCTTCTCAAAACCAAATTTATCAGCAAGTTGTTTTGCAACACTCTTATAACCTTC
>SVOX01000001.1 GCA_015066165.1 Oscillospiraceae bacterium
TTACCAACCCCGAATATGCAGACGTTCGCTCACTTGAAGGCGTTGCTCCTACTAAAAACAAGTGTGTTCCGATTATTGCAGTTCCTACAACTGCAGGTACCGCAGCTGAAGTTACCATCAACTACGTTATTACCGACGTTGAAAAGAAACGTAAGTTTGTTTGCGTTGACACAAACGATATCCCGATTGTTGCTGTTGTTGACCCTGATATGATGTCTTCAATGCCTGCAGGTCTTACCGCTGCAACGGGTATGGACGCTTTGACACACGCTATTGAAGGTTACATAACCAAAGGCGCTTGGGAACTTTCTGATATGTTCCATATCAAAGCTATCGAAATTATTGGCCGTTCACTCCGTGCCGCTGTTAAAGGCGAAGCAGACGGTCGTGAAGGTATGGCTCTTGGTCAATACGTTGCAGGTATGGGCTTCTCTAACGTAGGTCTTGGTGTTGATCACTCAATGGCACACACACTTTCGGCTTACTATGATATGCCTCACGGTAAAGCGTGTGCTACACTTCTCCCTGCTGTTATGGCTTACAACGCTGAAGCTACAGGCACAAAATACCGTGATATTGCTATTGCTATGGGCGTTGAAGGCGTTGAAAAAATGAATCAAGACGAATACCGTGCAGCCGCTGTTGAAGCAGTTAAAAAACTTGCCGAAGACGTTGGTATTGTTTGCTCACTTAAGGGCGTGGTTAAGGAAGAAGACCTTGACGCACTTTCGGCTGATGCATTTGCTGATGCTTGCCGTCCGGGTAACCCCAAGGATGTAACTCTTGAAGATATCAAAGCACTTTATAAGAGTCTTATGTAATTAAAACAAACTTATAACCCCCACCTGTGCAAAAACGCATGGGTGGGGGTTTTCAATATGTTCTTTCAATTTATAATAGACTGATAATATATTCCTTTATCCTTTTAAGATGGCGCTCTTTACATGCGCCCTCATCCGCCCTTTCGGCAAGCGGTACAAGACAACTAAAGTCCATATGTTCTTTTGCAAAGTATCCCTCCGGCTCTGTGTGCAAAAAATATTCATTCCACACTTCCAAAGTGGCATTGGTGTAGATTTCGGGATTCAGAAAAACCATCCGACGCTTTTCTTCTGCAATAAAACTCTTTACTGCCAACGGCACAAGATTCTCATAGTCTTCGGCGGTGATATTATCAAAAATATAAGGCAAAGGCGCTTCCACTATACGTTGTTCGCCACGAATAAGTTTAACACCCATCGCCTCAAAACTCATTTTTTCTTCGGTAAAAATCAATTTCAACAAAACACCATTATCGGTATATTGGTGGGCACGTTGATAATCAGTGTCAAAAATGAAGTTGCCCAATGAATAAAAGATTGCTTTACCATCATCAAATAGTTCATAGTTTTCGGGAACGTGTGGGTGGTGAGCAACCACTACGTCGGCACCCAACTCCAAATATTTCATATATCGCTCACGTGTATATGGACTGGGCATACATGCAAACTCTTCACCACCGTGACACACGACAACACACCATCGGCACTTTGCTTTCACCTCAGAAATACGCTGCGCAATATGTTCATAAGCGTCCCAACGGAAAATACCCGGTAACGTCTCGGTAGCGATTATCTCATTTTTGCGTAATGATTCCTCAGAAATGTAAGTTGTACAAAACATACCAATACCGCCCGCTTCATCCAGATATACGGGCTCGGACGCTTCCGTCAAATTAAGACCCGCACCGATGGTAAAGGCACCATTTTGTGCTGCGATTGCCTTTGTGCTAATGATTCCATCTTTACCCGCATCCATAATATGATTATTTCCAATATTCCAAATATCCGCATGCATCTTATTTAGCACCGTAGTTATTTTTGGAACCATTGTATGGAAATAAGCCCCGCGAGAGCCGTCATTGACAATATCCATCACAGCACCTTCAACGTTGGCAACCGTGTGATCAGCACTGTCAAAAAAATCCAAAATGGGTTGGGACAACAATTGCTCATCCTCCCATTTGTGATCCATATAACGATCAAATCCTATATCACCTGTAAATACAATCGCTGTTTTTTCTTTATTCATACATTTCACACCTCTAATGGGATTCATATCTTTTATATCACATAAATTCGATTATTGCAATAAAATAAAGATTTAATCTAAAAAAGCGGTTATGAAATTTTCCATTCATAACCGCTTCTAATAATATTCAATTGTATCTATCACTTAAAATTTCACCTTTTGCACACCGTTAAAACGGCTTGATTTTTTATTTCTTGGGGCGTTCCCCTGTTACTTTACATTTGCAACAACTGTAAACTTTTAAGTTTTAAAATTTAAATTGTACATTGGACTCACCCTAACAGTTTATTTGATAAAACGTTTAATTCCTTTCATTTTATCACCGCCTGGTGTTATATATATGTAAATTTTAATTATAATATCATTTTTGCCAGAAATCTAAATTTTGAAGGTTTATTTTTTGTTTTCTACATTTGTTACTTCATTGGAATCACGCCTTTCGCTTATTTTCGAAACCTTTCAGGTGGAGTTAACTCTTTCATTTTTTTAGCTCCTCCTTTCTTTTTCTGTCTTTATTATAAGGCACATTACACAGTTTGTCAAGCAAAAGTTGATAACTTTTGTGCATTTTGTAAAAATATACATTTGTTCACACTTTTATTTGTGCAATATGTTAAAATATACCTATAAGAAATATTCAAATATAAGGATTTGATTATATGCGACCAATGAATCCACCGCCTGCCGGAATGCGCGGCCCTATGCATCTTGGGGGACCCAGAGGTTTTTTAACCGAAAAAGAAAAACAAAATATGCCTAAAATGGATAAAAAACTGCTTTTTAGAATTTTATCTTATTTAAAACCGTACAAATGGCAGTTTTTACTTGTTTTTGCCGCTCTCATAATATCGGCAATACTCGGTCTTTTCCCTTCTATTATTACGGGTAAAATAGTTGATTCAATTATTGCCGACGGCAGTATTCAGTTGCTCGTAAAATTACTAATAATGGCATTTGTAGTGCTTTCACTTGCACAAATTATAAGCGTTTTAGAACAGTACATAAACTCTTGGATTTCACAAAAAATTATTTTTGATATGCGCAACGAAATGTACGACCACCTGCAGCATATGCCCCACGCCTTTTTCTTGGGTGAAAAACAGGGTGATATTATAACCCGTATGAATAGCGATATTAACGGTGTGAGCGCTGTAATATCGGTTATGCTGACTTCGATTGTGAGTAACATTTTAACCGTTGGCACCTGTGTTTTTTATCTCTTTTATACCGACTGGCGTTTGGCTATTGTGGGACTTATTGTAATTCCGTTGCTTATTTTCCCAACAAAAGCGGTTGGTAAAAAACGTTGGATGTTGGCAAGCGAAGCGCAGGAAAAAAGCGACGATCTTAACACCCACATAAACGAAACCCTTTCAGTCAGCGGTTCAATGCTTGTAAAACTTTTCACAAAAGAAAAGGATGAATACCAAAAGTTTAAAGATATTAACAATGAAGTCACCAAAACCACAATAAAAGAACGCCGAGCAGGTAGTTGGTTCCACGTTTTTCTTGGAATGTTTATTCAAATAGCGCCTCTTTGCATATATTTTGCAGGTGGGTTCCTTATTATGAACAGTGACAAATCGGGACTTTCAGTTGGTGATATTACGGTTGTGGTAGCGCTTGTAAACCGTCTTTACCAACCGGTACGTTCGCTACTTAATTTACAGGTTGATTTTGTGCGTTCTTTGGCGTTATTTACCCGAATTTTCGAGTATCTTGACCGTCCGCATTTAATTGAAAATCCCAAAAACCCCAAAAAGCCCGACCTTTCAAACAGTCAGGTAGAATTTTGCGACGTTCATTTTGCATATGAACAAAACAAAGAAATTTTAAAGGGAGTTACCTTTACAGTTCCTAAATCAAAAATGTATGCTATTGTTGGTACTTCGGGCGCAGGTAAATCAACCATTATTGGTATGATTCCCCGCCTTTACGACACAATAAGCGGTGAAGTTAAGGTTGCGGGGGTTAACGTTAAAGATTTTGACCTTTCGTACCTTCGCACAAACATTGGTATTGTAACCCAAGACACTTACTTATTTAACGGTACAATTTTAGAAAATTTGTTATACGCCAAACCCCAAGCCACCAAAGAAGAAATTGAAAATGCTTGTAAAATTGCCAATATTTACGATTTTATTATGAGTTTGCCCGATAAATTCGACACTGTCGTTGGTAACCGTGGGCTTAAACTTTCAGGCGGTGAGAAACAGCGTATTTCGATAGCCCGAGTGGTGTTAAAAGACCCAAAAATCTTAATTTTGGACGAAGCCACTTCTTCACTCGACTCCATTTCAGAAAACCTTATAAGCGATGCTTTGAACAATATTATGAAAGGCAGAACAAGCATTGTTATTGCACACCGTCTTTCAACAGTTATTGCCGCAGACAAAATTATGGTTATTGAAAAAGGAATAATCACTGCCGAGGGCTCTCACCAAGAACTTATAACCAAAAGTGAAAAGTATAAAGAACTTTACGAAACCCAGTTTAGAAAAGTTCTTGAATTTGAAAAGCATAAAGATATTGACATTGCAAACAAATAATATTAAAATATACAAAGTAAAGGAGAGAGAATTATGGCAGAAATGAATAACGAATATAATCCCGATATTATAACTTTAGCCGACGACGAAGGAAAGGAATATACCTTTGAAGTACTCGACGCTATTGAAACCGACGACGGAAGATATTTAGCCCTTTTACCAACATTTGAAGATCCCAAGAAAATGCTTGAAGAAAGCGGCGAATTGGTAATTGTAAAAGTTGGCGAAGAAGACGGCGAAGAATATTATTACGAAATTGAAGACGACGATGAATATGAAACTGTTGCCGACGCTTTTGTAGATCGCCTTGAAGACTTTTTTGAGATTGATAACAAATAGAAAAAACTCCGCTTCGGCGGAGTTTTTTAATGCGTAATTCATAATTCGAAATGCGTAATTATTTTCTTAAACTATCAAACAAATTGAAAACTGTCTTTCCGTTTTTTCTGCGAATTCTTTAAAACTATACGAATTGGAAAATGTATGTTCCACATAACAAACCAAAAAATCACACTTTTTAATCATCCATTTATTTCTTTCAATTATCGCATACTTTTTCGGAACTTTTTCTAAACCATCCGGATAGATTGTTTCCAAATAATCTTTATATTCTTCTTTATCTTTAGGAATATAAGCCAAAACAATACTATAGTCTATCCAATCATATTGTTTTTTTAATTTTCCCAAAACCCTTTGCGCCATATTATCAAAACTGCCATGTGTACCTACATAAAATTTTGTGACTTTTTTATTTATTATCAAATCATTCAGAGCAGTTTCCAAAATCGGCTCTATTTCTTTTGGTGTATCCCTGTGACCGATAAAGGTGCAACTTTTCATAATCCCATCTTTTCTATGGGGATTATATCCCCTTAATATTTAAGATTATAACCCCCATAATAATAAAAGTCAAGGGGGTTATATAAATGATAACTTATAATAAACTTTGGGAAACCATGAAAACAAAAGGTGTTTCAACCTATTACCTTAGAGAAAAGGCAGGAATTGATAGTAAAACCATTCGCAGACTTAAAGCAAATGAAAATATAGAAACAAAAACTCTTGATAAACTATGTCAAGCATTAGACTGTCAAATTGAAGATATTATGCAATATGTAAAAAATTAAAGAAACAAACTGGGAGGGGCGACCCCTCCCCTACACATTTTTATTTAATATAGTTTGCGAAGCAAACGCAACAATTCCGAATTACGAATTAAAAAAGACCGCTTGAAAGCGGTCTTTTAATTTATTATGCTTTGTTTACTGAACCGAAAAGTTCCATCTTTTCTTTAACAGTATCTTTAATTGCTTGGGTACCGTCTGCCAAAAGTTTTCTTGGGTCAAAGCCCTTGCCTTGTAAATCTTTACCTGCTTCTACGTACTTACGGGTAGCAGCGGCAAATGCTAACTGACATTCAGTGTTAACGTTGATTTTAGAAACGCCCAAAGAAATTGCCTTTTTAATCATTTCAGCAGGGATACCTGTACCACCGTGAAGAACCAAAGGCATATCACCTGTTAATTGTTGGATAGCATCAAGAGTATCAAAACTAAGACCTGCCCAATTTTCAGGATATTTACCGTGGATATTACCAATACCTGCTGCAAGCATTGTGACGCCTAAATCAGCAATCATTTTACATTCTTTAGGATCAGCCACTTCACCTGCACCAACAACACCGTCTTCTTCACCGCCTATTGAACCAACTTCTGCTTCAATAGAAAGACCTTTTTCTTCACAAATAGCAACTAATTCTTTAGTTTTTTCAATATTTTCTTCAATAGCATAGTGTGAACCGTCAAACATAACGGATGAGAAACCTGCTTCAATACACTTTTTAGCGTGTTCATATGAACCGTGGTCAAGGTGAAGAGCCACAGGAACTGTAATGCCAAGTTCGTTAATCATGCCGTTTACCATACCAACAATTGTGGTATAACCGCACATATATTTACCGGCACCTTCCGATACGCCAAGAATAACGGGTGAGTTGAGTTCTTGTGCAGTTTGTAAAATTGCTTTTGTCCATTCAAGGTTGTTAATGTTGAATTGACCTACGGCATATTTACCTGCCTTTGCCTTATTTAACATTTCTTTTGCGGATACTAACATTTTTATTCCTCCAATAATTTTATCCTTTATAGTTTATACTAAAGTATGTATAAAATCAAGTGTTATTTGCAAGTATCTTGCACAACTTCTTCAGGTGGTAGTTCCAATACTTCGGGATTTGCAAGTAATTTCTTCAAATAACGGAAAGCAGTTGCAAAATAACTGCCCGAACAAATACGTTCGTCCATTGTAACACCAATCGGCAAACTGCGTTCAAAAATAATTTCGCCGCCCTTGCGCTTTGGCACTTCACGAAGATTACCCATAGCCATAAATATGCTTGTTGTACCAAACTCGTAACAGTGGTGATAAATGTGGTTTGTACGAATTGATGCCAGGTTTGTGATACCCAAACTCATATGGAAAGGTGACATATCAATAATGGCTTTTGGTAAAAGACCGTATTTATCCAAAAATTTAAAAAACTTTACGCCAACAGTCAAAAGACCGGGAATGCTTAAAAGTATTTTAATAATTTTTTCAGTGCCGTTGTTTTCGGGCGCTTCACGGTTTTCATTAACGTATGCGTTTATTTTGTTGTTAACGTCAAAAATTGTATCGGTTTTTTCAAAATACATTTTTGACATTGTACCTTCATGGCTTTCAAGTGACTGTAAAACCACCATACCAACCGCAACTTCGTTTCTTTCATAAACTTTTTTGTTTACAATAAAACGATTAAGTTCAGGAAATTTTGCCATTGTACGTAAATACGCTGCCAAAACCAAAGCCATATGGCTTACGGAAACGCCTTCCTTACGCTTTTTATTAACGTAATTTTGCATTGGAGTATAAGGAATATCAATGGTAATCATATTCATAGAATCAACACGCTTATCCATGATATGTGCCGCAACCCTATACATCGGATCAGTATTTCTTAACCTTCTTCCGTCCGCTCTCATAATCTTCCCCTTTGTCGATATTTGTAATATTATGATACCACATTGTTAACAATTTTACAATCTTTTTTTCAATTTACTTGTTATATTTTAAATTTTATGATATAATTACTATGAATTATTTGTCAAATTCATTACATACTAAATTTGGGTGAATTTGATGAGTGAAAAAAATAACCAAAAAAACGAAGTAATAGAAGAAATAAAGGAATTTGGCAGCGCCACCTTTTGTGGCAAACACAAAATCTACTGCCTTACAATTATTGGTGAAATTGAAGGGCATAACGTTCTTCCGGAGCAATCAAAAACCACCAAATACGAACACGTTATTCCGCAACTTGTAGCGGTTGAAGAATCAAAAGAGATTGAAGGTCTTCTCATAATTCTCAATACCGTAGGCGGTGACGTTGAAGCAGGTCTTGCCATAGCCGAACTAATTTCCGGTATGAAAAAACCAACCGTTTCGTTTGTTTTAGGCGGCGGACATTCAATAGGTGTGCCCCTTGCCGTTTCGGCAAAGCGATCGTTTATTGCCCCAAGCGCCACTATGACTGTGCACCCTGTGAGAACAAACGGTTTAGTTATCGGTGTTCCTCAAATGTGGGGACATTTTGCAAGAATGCAAGACAGAATTACCGAATTTGTGGTTAAAAATTCCAATATAGAAAAATCGGAATTTACTTCGCTTATGATGAATACAGGAGAAATGGTTACTGATGTTGGCTCGGTTCTTTCGGGCGAGCGTGCCGTTCAAAGCGGACTTATTGACAATATCGGTTCCCTTTCAGACGTTTTAGACGGTCTTTACCAACTAATTGAAGAAAATTAACAATATAGGAGAGTTGTTATGGCGACAAAGAAAAAAAGAAGTACAAAACAAGCGCCAAAAAAACAAAATACTAAAACTCAAAAGCAAAACGACGGCAACCGTCAATTACATTCGGTAATATGGTTTGCTGTAGCGGTATTTTTGCTTTGCGTGGTTTTCATTAAAGGTCAAAATATTTGGACCTTTATACATAATTTCATTTTTGGTATATTTGGTGTTACCGCTTATTTTTATCCGTTTTTATTGGGTTTTATTGCTATAATGTTCGCAACCGATAAAATGGGAAGTTCCATAAAAGCAAAACTTATTGAAGGAAGCGCAATTGCAATTTTAATCGGTGCGGTTATAGATGTTTTCACAACTCAAAATCCCGATTTGACTTTTTTTGAGTATCTGACAAGTGCCTACCAAAACGGAATTTTGCTTAAAAACGGTGGCTTTTTAGGTGCCCTTTTTGGAAAACCGATTTATTTAGCTTTTGGTAAAACAGGTGCCGCCATAACTCTGATTTTGCTTATTTTTGTGCTTTTAATGATACTCACAAGCACAACCCTTACTTCGCTTTTCAAAACCGTTGCAGCCCCTGTGGTTTCGGTTAAGAATCATGCTGAAGACACTTATGCAAAACACCTTCAAGAGCAAAACACCCCGCAATTTAATATTGATATTCCGGTTGACGACGGCCCCATTGAACGCAAAAGAGCACGTTCTAAAATGAATCCTAAACAAAGACGTCTTGTTGACGCTTACCACGGTAAAGACGTTACCCCCGAACCTCAAAAAATCACCTTGCCCGAAGGCAGTGAAGACAAAGAAGTAATGAACGAGGCGCTAAAAGAAGCCCAAGAAGAAGTTGTTGAAATCAACTTCAAAGAAGAAACCGAAGTATTTACCGAAGAAGTAAAAGAACTTGACCAATCAACCGATGCCGGTTATGTGTTCCCACCGCTTTCACTTTTAAACGAGCCGTCTGTTTCAAAAGGCGGTATAGGTCAAGATACCACAGTCACCGCCGAACATTTGGTTGCAACACTTAAGAGTTTTGGCGTTGAAACACGCATTGTTGATATTAGCCGTGGCCCCACAGTTACCCGTTATGAACTTCAGCCCTGCGCAGGCGTTAAAATTAGCCGTATCACCGCTTTGGCAGATGATATTGCCCTAAACCTTGCCGCAGGTAACGTTCGTATTGAAGCCCCTATTCCAAACAAAGCGGCTGTTGGTATTGAAGTTCCCAACAAAGAAAAGAACGCTGTTAATATTCGTGAAATACTTGAAGCGCCCGAATTTGTATCAGCAAAAAGCAAACTTACTGTGGCACTTGGTAAAGATATAAGCGGAAATATTATTACAACCGATATTTCAAAAATGCCACACGGACTTATTGCGGGTGCTACCGGTTCGGGTAAATCAGTTTGTACCAACTCAATTATTTTAAGTCTATTGTATAAAAATTCGCCCGACGAATTAAAACTTTTGCTTATTGACCCAAAAACCGTTGAATTTGAGCCATATAACGGTATTCCGCACTTGTTAGTACCCGTTGTTACCGACCCACGAAAAGCCGCAGGCGCTCTTGGTTGGGCAGTAACAGAAATGGAAAAACGTTACAAAATGCTTTCTGACCGTAAGGTACGTAATATTGAAGAATACAACGCTTTTGTTGAAACGTTAAAAGACGACCCCGAAAACGAAACCGAAAAAATGCCTTACATAGTTATTATGATAGATGAGTTTGCTGACCTTATGCAAACCGCTTCAAAGGAAGTGGAAGATTCTATTGCACGTATTGCTGCAAAAGCACGTGCCGCAGGTATTCACTTGCTTTTGGCAACTCAACGTCCTTCGGTTGACGTTATAACGGGTGTTATTAAAGCAAATATTCCAACACGTATTGCCCTTACAACTTCATCACAAATCGATAGCCGTACCATTATTGATACCGCCGGTGCCGAAAAACTTTTAGGCCGTGGCGATATGCTATTCAGCCCTGTTGGAACAAGCAAACCCCACCGTTTGCAAGGTTGTTTTGTAAGTAACCAAGAAATTAAAAATGTGGTTGACTTTATTAAGAGTGACAAACCCGCCAACTACGATGACGACGTTATGTTTGAAATCGAACGTCAGGCAGCCATCGAAAAGAAACAAAAAACAGGCCTTGCCGAAGACGGACCCGACGAAGACCCAATGATTAAAGAAGCAATTCGTGTTGTTGTGGAAAACGGTCTTGCCTCAACCTCACTTTTACAAAGAAAATTAAAGTTAGGTTATGCACGTGCAGCACGTATTGTTGACGAAATGGAAGCACGTGGCGTTGTTGGACCTTACGAGGGCTCAAAACCCCGAAAAGTTCTTATAACACAAGACGAACTTATGGAAATGGAAATGTCTTCTAATGATGAATAACTCCAGAAAGCGAAATAAAATAATTAAACTTACGGCGATTATAACAACGGTTATTTTCGCCGTTGTGTTATATTGGGTACGTCACCCGCTTGGCATTAATAAACTTTTATATAACACCAATTTTGACACATCTCAAGATTTTATAAAATTTATAGACGTGGGGCAAGGCGACTGTGCTTTAATTTACAGTAACGGTTATTGCGGTTTAATAGACGTAGGACTTCCAAATACTGCAAACGATATAAGTAACGAAATTTCAAAGTACGGAATAGATACGTTGGATGCAGTTGTGGTATCTCACCACCATTCCGACCATATTGGCGGTTTGCCCGAAATTGCAAACAACTTTAAAATTGACAACCTTATAATGCCGCCTATTTTAGAAAAAGGCACTTTGGCAGCATTAAAGGGTAAAGAAAACGCCATAAATAGCGGAAGCGCTTTTTATGAAGCCGTTCAGGGTATGAATTTTACAATAGGCGAATTTGAAATCACCGTTCTTTCCGATTTTACCGATAAATCGAACGAAAATAACCGCTCACTTTTTGTTATGGCAAATATAAACGGTGTAAAATTTTTGTTCACAGGTGACGCCGAAAGAAAAATGGAAACTTTGCTGTTAAAAGAAAACTTAAATATTGACTGTGACATATTAAAAGTTTCGCATCACGGCAGTAACACTTCTTCTTCAAAACAGTTTTTAAATGCCACCACACCCGAATATGCCGTAATATCGGTTGGTGAAAACAACACCTATTCCCATCCACATAGCGAAACCTTGAATTCGTTGAAAGAAGAAACGAATAAAATTTACCGCACCGACCAAAACGGCGATATAACTTTTAATATAGACGGTAAAAATATCACCGTTGAAACTGAACATAAATAGCAAAAAGCGTCTTGTAAAATTTTACAAGACGCTTAATTATTATTTTATAAAGTTTTTATAACCTTGACCGTATTGTACACAACGTGACACTCGGCTCAATGTTGCCGAAGAAATATCGGTTTTCTCAATTACCTGATTATAGGTTTTTCCTTCCATAAGAAGTTTTGCCGCAATAACACGCTGTGTCATTTGCTCAATTTCTTTATCGGTGCAAAGGTCGTTCATTAAAATTTCTAAATCATCAGGGGTTTCGATAGATGCCAATAAATTATAAAGTTCTTTTCGCATTTGAGCGGTAATTTTATTAGTACCCATAATTTTCACCTAAATTTCTTCTAAAGATTTACTTAAAAAATGCTTTGTTTTATCGCTTTTTGGATTATCAAAAATCTCTTCGGGCGTACCCATTTCTTCAATAACACCGTCTGCCATAAATATAACCTTGTCGGATACGTTTTTGGCAAATTCCATTTCGTGAGTAACAATTATCATTGTGCTGTCTTTACTCTTAAGACCTTTAATAACCTTTAAAACTTCGCCCGTAAGTTCTGGGTCCAAGGCACTTGTGGGCTCGTCAAAACAAAGAATATCGGGGTCAAGCGCCAAAGCCCTTGCAATAGCAACACGTTGTTGCTGACCGCCCGAAAGTTGACAGGGATAACTTTCGATTTTTTCGGAAAGACCAACACGTTCAATAAGCATACGTGCTCTTGTTTCTATTTCTTCTACGGTTCCACGTTTTAAAAGTTTTGGAGCCAAAGTAATATTTTCCAAAACGTTGTATTGCGGGAAAAGATTAAACGACTGAAAAACAAGTCCAAAATGCAAACGGTTTTCACGAATTTCTTCATCGCTTAATGTCTTTTTGTCTTTACCGTTGAAAATTTGCTTACCGTCAATGGAAATTATGCCTTCTTCGGCAAATTCCAAAAAGTTGATGCAACGAAGCAAGGTGGTTTTTCCGCTTCCCGAAGAACCGATAATTGATAGCACTTCGCCTTTTTCAAGGGAAAAACTAATGCCTTTTAAAACTTCCACTTTGCCAAAGTTTTTCTTAATATTTTTTACTTCTAAAACAGACATTTTTTCTCCCCCTTTTTATGAACGGAAATAGGATAGTTTCTTCTCTATAAAGCCAAAAAGAAGTGTTAATCCGCCACAGAATATCAAATAAAACGCAGCGGTATAGAATAACGGCCAAATTAAACCGTCACTCTTGATGTAACTTTGTGCAGTCCAAATAATTTCATAAACTGCAATAATTCTTGCAAGAGAAGTATCTTTAACCAAGGTGATAATTTCGTTTGACATCGGAGGAACAATTCTTTTTACAACCTGTAAAAGCACAACCTTAAAAAAGATTTGGCTTTTGGTCATACCAAGCACTTGACCTGCCTCGTACTGTCCACGTGGGATGCCTTCAATTCCGCCACGGTATATTTCACTAAAGTAACAAGCGTAATTTATAACAAAAGCCACCATTACCGCTGTGAAACGAGGCATTGCACGCATACCGAACAAAAGCCCCGGTCCGTAGAAAAAGGCAATAAGTTGAAGCATAAGCGGAGTTCCGCGAATTATCCATACAAAAGTTTTTATAAGATAGCTTAACGGCTTGAACTTGCTCATTGAGCCAAAGGCAATAATAAGTCCTAAAGGCAATGCAAAAAGCAAAGTAAGCCCAAAAACTTTAAAAGTTTCAAAAAATCCCCGCAATAAGTCGAGGGTTACCGATACAAACATAAACATCCCCTTAAGAATTTGTTTCTTTAAGCGCCAAAGTAGAGGTCCGTTCAGAACCTCTACTTAACACTACTTATAAATTAATAATTAAGCCAAAGTTAATTGATATTTTTCAGCAAGTTTCTTGAGTTCGCCATCTTTAATTGAAGCCATGAATTCGTTGAGCTTTTCAGTAAGGTCAGATTCTTTACGGAAAGCAACACCGTATTCTTCACTTGAATATTCAATACCCTTTGCAAGTTCAACATAGCTTGTGCCTTCACCTGTCATAGCGTTTGCCATTGTGATATCAATGATAGTAGCATCAGCAGTACCTGCTTTAACTTCCATAAGAGCATCGCCTTGTGTACCAACTTCTACAATGTTCTTGTAGCCGGCTTCCTTAGCGCAATCAGCACCTGCAGAACCTTTTTCAACTGCAAACTTAAGGTCTTTTGCATCTTCTGCCTTTTTAATGTCAGCAACTTTGTCTGCCTTCATAACAAGTACTTGAGCGTTCTTAACGTATGCATTAGAAACACTTGCGTTAAGTTTTGCTTCGTCAGTAATTGTCATACCGTTCCATACACAGTCGATAGATTTGGATTCAAGTTCCATAAATTTGTTGTCCCAGTCGATTTCAATGAATTCAGCTTCAACGCCAAGTTCTTTTGCAAACAAACGAGCAAATTCGGCATCAAAACCGGTCCATTCGTCAGAACCTTTTTCTTTATAGTCCATTGGAGCATAGTCGGTAATACCTACTACGATTTTGCCGTTGTCTTTAATTAATTCGCTGTCGGGTTTTTGAGCGCCGCATCCTGCAAAGGAAAGGAGCATTACGAGTGAGAGTACG
This sequence comes from Oscillospiraceae bacterium, assembly GCA_015066165.1. GTDB lineage: Bacteria > Bacillota > Clostridia > Oscillospirales > Acutalibacteraceae > UBA737. The sequence goes on from SVOX01000001.1 coordinate 14,339, forward strand.
ATTGCTAATAGTTTTTTCATTTTTAATTACCTCTTTTTCAAATTTTGTTTTTTGTTTTTGTAATGTTTTGTTTTGCACACTTTAGAACTTTATTTTAATGAAGTGAGCCGTTAAAAAAATAAAAAGTATTCAGTTTAGTTTCGGTGGACTTTCATTTGTTTTTTCCTCCATGTGCGATGTCGATGTTGTTATTATACTTCACCAAACTAAATTTGTAAAGTATTTTTTTAAAAAATTTTAAACTTTAGTACTTCATACAACTAAAGTACTAAAGTTTTGTGTATGTTGCACAATTCTCGGCTTATGATAACGTTAAATCATACTTCTCTGCAAGTTTCCAAAGGGCATTATCCTTTTCATCCTTTAAAAATTCATTAAAAAGTTTTGTAAGGTCTGAAGAATTTCTAAAAGCCACACCATAACTTTCAACCGAGTAACTAAAGCCCTTTGCAAGTGAGGGAAACTTTTTGCTCTCACCTATTAAAGCATCTGCAACGTTCCCGTCAACAATAGTTGCATCTACCGTTCCGTTTTCAACCAATTCCAACGCTTGTGCCTTTGTTTCAACCAATATTAATTTTTTATATTTCTCACGGTCGATAGCATAATACCCCGAAGAATCGGTTTGAGCCGAAAATTTAAGTTGTCTTACTTCATATCCGTTTTGGTAATTGCCAATAACGTTTTTCTTCATAACAATTACCTGTGAATTATCAACGTAAGGGTCAGACATACTTAAATCTTCCTGACCGTATAATCCGAGTGTGAGCCCAGACCATATACAGTCAATATTATAATCTATAAGGTTTTGATATTTTTCAGCCGCCTTAACTTCAACAAATTCTGCTTTTACACCAAGTTTTTTTGCAAACAACTTTGCAAGTTCAATATCAAAACCGGTCCATTGACCGTTTTCTTTATAAGTCATTGGCTGATTATCGCAAACGCCCACCACAAGTTTACCGTTTTTTACAACCTCTTCTAAATCGGTTCCACGCTTATTGCATCCGGTAAAACTTAAAACCATAATCAAACTCAAGCAAAAAGCCAAAATCTTTTTCATTTAAAATACCTCTTTTTTTCTTATACATATATTATACGTTATTGAGTCTTTTGTGTAAAGTCATTTTTAATTTTGTTTTGGTCTTACATATATTATAAAAATGTTGTTATTGAAGAATTTGTGTGCTATAATAAATATATGTATGCGTTTTAGAAAGGAGTAATTTATGAATTTGCAAAAACTCGCTAAAAGTATTTACAATTTTATTTGGGTTAAAATACCCAAATTTTTAAATAAAACATTTGAAGTAAGTTATTCCCCCACTTCAAAAATTGTTGGCAGTGTTTTGTGCCTTTTAGGTTTGGCGCTTGTTATATTTTGCATAGGCACTTATTCTTCGTTAGATGTTTCTACCCGTTGGTTGCTTATGGCAATAGACTTGTTTTTGCCTTTCTTAATTGCTTTTTGCACTATATACACCGTTCGCTTTAAAGATGAAAAGAAACGTAAGATTTTTGGGTTTGTTATTTTATTTCTAATGCCCATTGGTTTGATGACTGTCACAGAATGTCTTAACAACGTGTTTGTTTACGATATGACCTACCTTGGCTTTTTGGGTAATTATTTGGTGATAATTATCGCATATTTCATTTTCTTTGCGCTTTCGGGCAGTTTTAAAACGGCATATTTAATTGTGAACACTCCGCTTTTTGTGCTCGCCGTTGCGCACAGTTATATAATGGATTTTCGTGGCACCCCTTTTCAGCCAATGGATTTTTTAAGTGTAACCACCGCTGCAGGTGTTGCCAACACTTATGATTTTACCCCAAATTACAAAATTATAACTGGTATTTTTCTTTTTATTTTATTGACCGTAATTTCAATAAAAATGAAAACGCCTAAATACAAATTATGGACAAAAATTGTTTGGCGCAGCGCCACTTTTACATTTAGTGCGGTTATACTTATTTTGTTTTATGCTACAAGTGTATTTGCTGATATGGGCGTTCGACCTGACTTTTGGAACCAAACACGTGGCTACCATAACTACGGTTTTGTTTTCAATTTCTTTGCAAACACAAAATATCTTTACAAAAAAGCACCCGAGGCATACGACCCCAACCAAATAGAGCAGGTTATTGAATCTCAAAAAGAAGAAAATCCGCAAAGCACTTCCAAAACACCTAATATAATATGTATAATGAACGAATCATTATCGGATTTAAGTGTTTTGGGTGATTTTGAAACCAACAAAAAATATATGCCCTATATTAATTCGCTTAAAAAGAATACTATCAAGGGCAATTTATACGTTCCGGTAATAGGTGCCGGCACTTCAAACACCGAATTTGAGTTTTTAACAGGCCACACAACCGCATTTTTGCCTTCGGGCAGTAATGCGTATATGCTTTACTGTAAACAGCCAATGGCTTCGCTCGTGTCAACTTTGGAAGCGCAAAAATATTCTTCTTATGCGCTTCACCCTTACTACGCTTCGGGTTGGCGCCGAACCGAAGTTTATTCAAACTTTGGGTTTAACGTTTTTACAGCGCTTGAAGATATTATGGACGTTTCGCTTATGGATAAATTCCAACAAAACGGAAGTGACGCCAACTATTTGCAACAGTTGGTAGATGAAAAATACCCAAACGCCAAAAAAATGTTGGTTCGCCAATATATTAGCGACTCTTATAATTATGACCTTATTATCAAAGACTTTAAAAAACACCACAAAAGAAAACCGTATTTTTGCTTTAACGTAACAATGCAAAATCACGGCGGTTATACCAACAGTTGTGACAATTTCCCCGAAAAAATTAAAATCACATCTTCCGAGCAAGATTATGTAAAAGCCAACAAGTATTTATCACTTGTGAAACAAAGCGATATTGCGTTTAAAAAACTTATCAATTATTTTTCCAGCGTCAAAGAACCTACCATTATTTGTATGTTTGGCGACCATCAACCCAATATCGAGCCCGAGTTTATAGAGGAAGTTTTGGGTGTTAACTCTCTTTCCAACCTTACGGTAGAACAAGAGCAAAAACGCCACATTACACCGTTTTTAATTTGGGCAAACTACGATATTAAAGAACAATATATCGACAAATTAAGTGTGAACTATCTTTCTCCGCTTTTGCTTAAGACTGCAGGTTTAAAACTTACTAATTATGATAAATATCTTTTAAATCTTTCTGAAACGTTGCCGGTTATCAACACAGTAGGTTATATCGACAAAGACGGTAATCACTACAAGTGGAGTGACGTTTCCCCTTATACTGAAATTTTGAGTGAATACGAAAACTTGCAATATAACGCTATTTTCGATACCGAAAACTTCAAATCAGATACTTTCTTTATTAAAGGTTACACTCACGAAGCTTCGGAACTTGAAAAAAAGGACAAAACTGAAAAAGATGATTAATACAACTCTTTGTCATATTGAAAAAGACGGTAAGTATTTAATGCTTCACCGTGTAAAAAAAGAAAACGACGTCAATCACGATAAATGGATCGCCATTGGCGGAAAATTTGAGCAAAACGAAAGCCCTGAAGAGTGTAACAGGCGTGAAGTTTTGGAAGAAACAGGGCTTACACTCGGCGAAGTTAGATATTGCGGAATTGTAACCTTTGTTTCCGATAAATACCCAACCGAGTATATGCACATTTTCCACACAACAAATTTTTCCGGCAACATTAAACCCTGTGATGAAGGTGAACTTTGCTGGGTTCCAATAAAGCAAATTTACAATCTTCCTATTTGGCAGGGTGATAAAATATTTTTAAAATTAATAGAAGAAAAAGTTCCTTTTTTCTCACTTAAACTTGAATACCAAGACGAAACTTTAAAAAAAGCAATATTAAATGACAAACCTTTAAAACTCGCATAAAAAAACTCCCGTGTTTCCACGGGAGTTTTTTGGTTTTAAACTAAATTATTTAGTTTTCTTTGACTTTGCACTTGACCAAGCGGAATAGTACTTCTTGCCCTTATAAGTCTTATAGGTACGAACTCTTACATAGTAAGTTTTCTTTGGCTTTAACTTTTTAAGCGTAGTAGAAGTAATTGAATTCTTCTTGAGTGTTACAGTCTTTGCAGACTTAAATGTCTTTGAAGTGCTGTACTGGATTTGATAACCCGAAGCACTCTTTTGTTTTTGGATTTTAACTTTCAAGCTCTTCTTTGCGGCTGTAAGTTTAGATACTTTTGAATTCTTTGGTACAATTTCAAAGTAAATTGACTTTGTTCCGCTGTAGTTGCCCTTGAAGGTTACAGTAATCTTATACTTGCCATAGTTCTTTCTACCGCTTGCATACTTAACTGTGTAGTTGCCAGAACCTATTACCTTGCCGTTTGCATCTTTAACTGTTACAGCAGGTTTCTTTGTCTTGCCGTTATAGGTAATCTTTTCAGTTGTTGTAACACTTGCAATTTTAGCAATTGGAGTAGCGTTTAAAGTATGTCCACATACTGAACATTTGGTTAACAATGAACCGTTAGCGGTAAGTGTTGCCTTTCCGCCAAGTACAGTTACCTGTTTATGTCCAAGTGCTGTGCCTTGGGTTTCGCCGCATAAAGTACATGTTTTTGGCGCCGTACAAGTAGCATTTGTCCAGTTATGCATACAAGAACTGTAATTCCAAGTCAATTCTTGATCTGTTTCATAGTCATCAATTCTCATTTGCGCTCTGTCGTCTCTTGTGCCTTCGTAATTAATAACTACGTCGCCACAACCAAAGAACGCATTGTCTCCTATCGACTTAACCGATTTTGGAATGTAAACAGTTTTTAAATTCTTTTGATTGTTAAATGCATACTCGGCAATAATTTCAGTACCGTTTTTAATATAAACTTCGTTACCGGATGTGCCCTTGTAATGATAGAACGCATTTTCAAGATATACAGCACCGTTAGGTTGGCTGTTATACCATTTAGTACCATGGAAAGCATAACCTAATGCTTCAAGATTTGATGGTAAATCAATATTCATAAGATTTTCACAATCTTCGAAACATCTGTAAGCAATATCGGTTACACTATCAGGAATATCTACCGACTGAATATCGGTGTTATAGAATGCTCCTTCAGATAAGTAGGTTGCATTTTGCGATAATTTAAGATTCTTAATCAAAGTATTTGCAAATGCACCATCACCTATCATCAATACGTTATCAGGTATTGTCACGTCTTCAAGTTTTGTATCAAAGAATGCCAGTTTACCTATTTCAAACAAGTTTGGACCGAATTTAATGTCCTTAATATTTGTTTCATAGAAAGCGTATGCATCGATATTTTCCAAACTGTCGGGTAAATCTACTTCAGTAATATTTGATCTTTCAAAAGCGGCAGCACCGATTGCTACAAGACCTTCAGATAAGGTTACTTCTTCAAGATCAGAGCCACAGAATGCTTCAGCGCCAATTTCCTTAACGCCCAACGGAATATTTGCCGAAAGTATTCCGCTGTTTTTAAATGCACGTGTTTCTAATTTTTTAAGTGCAGACGGAATATTAACATCAGTAAGGTTTACACAGTTTTCAAACGCACCGTATGAAATTGATGTAAGTGTACTGGGAAGAACAACCTTTTGAAGTTCGGTGCTTCCTACAAACGCATAATAAGCAATTTCTTTAACGCTGTTTGAAACCGTTACACTTGTAAGTGCGCTGTTTTTAAATGCTCCATTTGAAATTGTTTTAACCGTAGAAGGCATTTCATATTCGCCTGTTTTTTCGGGGTCACAGGAATAAATAACAGTTTTATCGGTATTATAGAGAATTCCATCTTCCCAAATATAACCTGTGTTATTTTCGCCTTCAAATTCAAGTTCAAAACTATAAGCGCCGTTTATGTAAAGTTCAATATTGGTAACAGTTGCACGAACAGTGTGCTTGGTTTCTTTGGCAGCAGGAATTGCAACCATTTTGGTTACATCTTTGTCGTAAACAATGCCGTCGAGAGATTTATACTCGGGGTTGGCTTCATCTACTACAATTTCTTTAAGAGCGCAAGCGTCTTGGAAAATCTTGTTGTTAAGCGCTTCAACACCGGTACCTACTGTGATTTTTTCTACGCTTTCATTATCTTGGAACATACCGTCTGAAAGTTTTGTTACACAGTCGGGAATTATAACTTCTTTATAAGTTCCGCCGTTTAGTGATACTATTGCAGTAACGGGATATCCGCCCAATTCTTCGGGTATTTCCAAAGTTTCAAAGTCATAATATACACCGGTAATTATTGCTTCTTCATTTTGAACCAAATAACAGAAACCGTCATCACTGTAATTTTCTTCGGTAATGCTTACTTGAGTATCAAGCCACTGTCCCATGACCTCAACACTCACATTATAAACATTTCCAACTTCCCAATTATCTTGCCATTGAGGATATTCTTCATCGGTCCAAGCAGGGTATTTTTTACCTTCAAATTCATATCCGTCACCGGAACACTTGATTTCGGTACCGTTTTTGAGATATATAGTATAACTCAACAAATCTCTCCAGCGATACACTGTTCCTACATCTTCGTCATAATAAGAATCTGATTCCGACATTATTATGGGTTCTACTGTAATATAATCTACAGGGCTTTCAGCAACTTCTACATTAAATTGATAAGTTTTGCCCAACAATTCAACAGTGACGTTATAAGTGTTTCCTGCTTCCCAGTATTCATCCCATTGGCTGTCTTCCCAGTCCAATTCATACTCTTGACCATCATATTCGAAACTATAACCTGTAAAGGTTTCTTCGGTTCCGTCTTTAAATGTTATGGTGTATGAAATTTTATCTTGGTAATAATATCTTTCTGTAAGGTCGCCCTCTGGATATCTATTATTAACACCTTCATAAAGTTTTAAATCATGGAATTCAATGTTTTCAATAAACTCTTCCAGTTTTGTAAGTTTTACAACACAAGAATCAGCGCTTGAACCATAGAAGCCAATGTGGAAATAATAGGTTTGACCGGCAGTAAGGTCACATATTAATTTGAAATTACGGTTATCGGCATCATCCGAAGAACCGAATTCTCTGTTTTCAGAATTGCAAATAACAACATACGGGTCTGCACTAGAGCCCTTGGATTCAAATGCATAAGTGCCGTCTTCTGCGGGTGTGAAAGCAAAATATTTTATTTCAGGACCTGTAACTGTTTCATTTTTATTGAGAACAAGTTGTGTCGGATTTGAAGCATTAACAGTAACCGAAACAGGAACATTTTTGCCCATTACATCAACTGTCACTTGATAAGTACCGCCAACCTGCCAGTTTTCTTCTTCTTGGTCATCCCACCAGTCAAGATAGTATTCCTTGCCTTCAAAAACAATATAAGGATATTCGCCACTCATAACATTACTTGTTACGGTTGTACCGTTTGCAAGGGTGATTTCGCAAGTTTTAATTTTGTCAACATAATTATAGCGATAATATTCGCCTGCGGAAACATGTTCTTGTTCGTCTTCATCCCAAATCCACTTTTCAGTCCAATAACCGTTAAGATGTTCAACGGTAATTGGGTTGAATTCTATTTTCTTTATAGGATCGGCAATAATTGTTATGGGAGCAGTGTATTTTTCACCGTAAACGGTAATTGTAGCGTTATAAGTATTGCCCACTTTCCAACCTTGTTGATGTTGATCATCAGCCCAATCCATATAAACGGATTGGCCTAAATATTCATCCCAATATCCAAGGCCTGTTTTGGTTATAGTCCTACCGTCCTTATATGTAACTGTGTAGGTTAATTTATCGGCATAATCATAATCAAACCATTCATGTTCGCCGTAATAACCGTCAACGTTTTCAATAAGTTTTAACGGCTCAAACGAAATGCTCTTAATTGGGCTTTCAAATTTTGTAAGTTTTACGGTTATGGTTTCTTCCCTGTTTCTGCCGTCAATTCCAAAATAGTATGTTTTGCCCGCTTCAAGATCACATTCTAATTTAAAATCCAAATCATATCTGCTGTCATCGTCACTTGCGATTTGGTTGAAATTTTCATCATAAAGATATACGTACGGATCGATAACTTCGCTATCAGAGAATGACTCTAAATAATAGGTTGAATTAACCGAAGGTGTAAACTCATAATATACATTTTTGCCTCTTATAGTTGTAACGCTTGTATCTTGATTTAATACAAGTTTTGGGAAAGTTGGTTCCTTTACAGTAACCTTTACGGGAATTTCAAAACTTCCCACTTCAATAATAGCGTCATAAGTGTTACCAATTGTCCATTGATTTTGATGTTGAGTATCTTCGCTATCAATGTGCAATCTTGTACCTTCAAAATCAATATATGCGCCGTCTTCAGTGCCTAATGCTGTACCGGTTATAACTTCATCGTTAGTAAGCGTTATTTTGTAAGAAATTTTATCTTCATACTTATAACGGTAATATTCTACGTCTTGTTGGTTTTCTTCATCCCAATAAAAACTCCAATAACCGTCTTTTATTCTTTCAACAGTAATTGGTTCAATTTCAATTTTCTTAACGGGGTTAGCCGCAACCGTTACGGGAAATTCGTATGTTTGGCCCATAAAATCAACTGTTGCGGTGTAGTTTTGACCTGCTTTCCAATGATTATTATGTTGGTCATCATAATAAGAAAAATCAAACCAGTCGCCTTCATAATTGAATCCACTACCCTGACCTTCAATTACTTCACCGTCAGCCATTGTGATTTTATATTTCGGATACCAATAATAGTAGAAATACTCTACATTTTCTTCTGTTTCATAATCCCAGCGATTGGTCCAATATCCTTCACTCAAACCTTCATAAACAATAATGGGCTCAAACTCAACTTCGGCTACGGGACTTTCTTTAATGGTAACAGGCACTACATAATCTTCGCCCATAAACTGAACTGTTACGTCATACGTTTCGCCTGCAACCCATCTGTTTTCATATGAAGGATATGATTTATCAATCACAAGTCGGTATTCTTCATATACGTTACCACAGTCATGACAAATCCAATCGTCTCTAAATGTTGATTCACAACCGTCGGTAAATTTAACGGTGTAATCTAAATAATTCCACCAATAATATGCATAATATTTGCCGTTTTCATCATCTATACGATTTTCGCATTTTGTGCCTTCTGTAATAGAAATAGGTCTGAAATCTATGCTTTCAACTGTACTCTCGGTTATTTCGGCAGAAATAGAATAAGTTCCGCCTTGATCCCCTTCGAAAATTTCAAGTCTTTGAACAGAGAAATAATAGGTTTCGTCGGCTTTTAAATAAACGTTTAATTTTCCGCCAGAATCGTAACTTAAATATTCAGTGTTAATTTCATTAAATTCCTTATCAAATGCTATCATGCGACCGTATGCATCTTCTTCAACTTGGAATTTATACAAACCGCTCTCTTGAGGTTTTATAACATAACAAGCATCGTTGTCTTCATAGGTATAATCGAAAGTTGTGATACTGCTAAGGTCCATTTCTTCCGGTTCAGCAATAGTAACATCTACTTCGGCTTCGCCATAAGTCCACTCAACTGTTTCGGTATGAGTTTTTCCGGGAAGCCAGGTATCACCAACGAAATCTTCATCATAATAATATCCAAAATCAATATAATATGATTTGTCTCCAACCTCAAACCATGCACGGTTAGACCACTCGCTTTCAAACTCTAACGGATATTCTTGCTCGCTTTCATCAGAAAATACAACTGTCACAAATTCAATATTTTTATACCAATTATGGTACTCATAATAATACTTAGAATATGTGTGATAAAAATCACCGTTTCTCAAAGCTTCAATAGTTATGTCATCAAGTTTAATGTCATAAACAGTTTTAGAACCTTTAGTAACCATTAACGGCACTGCGTAAATTGCATAATTATCATACGCAACACAAAAAACGCTCAAATAATATGTTTCGCCTGCAGTAAGGTAATATTCCATGCGGAAATTATCACCTTCGCCCTCATCGCAACCGCCTTGCTCAAGTCCCACATCGTTTTGTTGTGAATCATAAAGATATGCTTCTACATCTATGTCCGCAAACGATTCAAAAACATAATTACCTGTTTTTTGGGGTGTGAACGAAAAATATTTTGTCTCTCCTCCCTCAAAATTTACTGTTTGTTGCTCATCGAGAACAAGTTCGGTAGATTCTTGTCCCCAAGGAATGGTTGCAAATACTGCAGTGCTCATAACTGACATAAGCATAACTACAGCCAGTACAACTGCAACCGTCTTTTTGAAAATTGAGTTCATAAAAAACCCTCCTTATTATAATCAATGCCTGTCACAAAGACCCGGCACATTTTCCCGTGTGTAATATCCCATTCGTATAAACGAACAACCCGCTTTAAACTTTTTACCGCTTTCGGTACAATAGGCAACTTTGGTTAAACCGCCTTTGTAAGCAAACTTGCGTTTAAAGTTTGTTTTGTTTTCATAAATTTTATTAACTGCATTGCCAAAATATTCAGCCGCATTATTTTTAACACTTTCGCCGTGCCACAAAGCAATGCTGTATTCAGGCGTCACACCAACAAACCAGTTATTTTCACCGTTGTCGTCTGTTCCGGTTTTACCCGCAACTTCAACCTTTTCACATTTGGCTTTTTCACCTGTACCGCCTTTTGTTACAACCTCTTTTAACATTTGGTTCAAAATATCGGCAGTAGATGCTTTAATAACCTGCTTTGGCGAATATTGGCGCTCGTAAACTGTTTTGCCTTTGTTATCACAAATTTTTACAACCGTTTTTGGCGCTTCGTATTTTCCGCTATTGGCAAAAATTTGATAATAACCTGCCATATCAACAGTGCTTACACCGTTGGTTAAAAGCCCTAAAGCAATGTTGCCAATTACTTCGTCAGCGCCTTTGGCTTTGGACGCTATTTTTTCAGCCGAAACCGGTATATTAAAATTGGTTTCCAAAAACTCTATTGACTTATTAACACCGTAATCTGCAAGGCATTTAACCGCCGCAGTATTAAGCGATTCCTTAATTGCCTGGTAAATATATACGTAACGTTCGCTGTAATACTCGGTAGAATTTGCAGGCCAAGGTCTCATAACGCCTTCAAGATTTTTAACGTATTTATAAGGCGAATCTTCATACCTACTGGACCAATTTATTGTGCCGTCGTCAACCGCAGGCGCATATACGCTAAGCGGTTTAAAACTCGAACACGGCCTATGCGTTGCAGTGGCAAAATTTTCGCCCTTGTTACCTTTTTTTGTGCTGTAAACTGCAATAATATTCGCTTGAGTATCGGTAACGGTGGCCGCAATATCGGTTTCGCCGTCTTTTTCGCTAAGCGCTTTTGCAAGATTTTGGTTAACTTCGGTTTCCAAAGCGGTGTAAACGGTGTAACCGCCTTTATAAAGAAGTTTTTTTGCCTCGTCTTCGTTTATTTTATTAAGGTTGGCAATTATTTTAACCGCTTCGTCAACCGCTATTTCCAAATACGATTTATTTTCGTTTTTCCTGACAGCACGGTCAGATTTTAAGGTGGCAAAAATTTGCCCATCGCTTGACATAACCTTTAATGCGTTTTTAGAACCGCAGCCGCAAAGGGTGCAAAAAATTGCCAAACACAAAACGGCAGATACTATTCTTTTAATTTAAATCACCCGTTTCTTTTGTGATTTTTTCAATATAATCTAAAATATCATTAGGCAAGGTTGTAATTGGCTTTTCGTTAATCATACTGCCAAACTTGCTGATATATTGTTCACTCGCTTCCATTCCGGCTTTTAAAGACAAAAGTTCATCCTTTAAAACCTTTGCGCTTGAAGTATCACCCATTTGCTCATAAGCCATTATTCCGTTCACAAGCATAACACCGTACTCACGAAGTTCGGTATATCTGAAACGTATTCTTGAAAGAGATGCGTTTTTGTTTTCTATTACACCCCTAAAGTCGCCCTTTGAGTAACAATATTTTGCCTTTATGCTGTAAGGCGCATAATAGTGAGTATTTTGTTCTAAAATTTCGTTTGCAATATCATTTGCCGCAGCAATGTCGGTTTGCTGTTCAAGCAATAATAACTTATTGCGTGTGTTATACGGATAAAGTGCGTCCGAAGTTTCATAAGCCGTGAACTGCGAAAGCGCCAGTGCAACACACATATAAACGTTTATCACCGCAAACACAAATGCTAACATTTTTGCTGACTTTACGTTATTCACAGTAACAATTTTACCGTCTTGGTCATCTAAAAACAAAAGGAACAGCAAAAACATTCCAACAAACTGTAAATTGAAATCGAACATACTGTGAAGCGAAATTGTTGCAACTATTATCTTTTCGGCAATATTTACGTGTTTTTTAAAAAAGAAACGTACCACCGCCGCAAAAAACATAACAGCGGGAATAACACCAACGTCAAGCGCCAACTGTAAAAAATCGTTATGAACGTAAGATACATTGTAAACACCGGTTTGTATTGAACCCTGAACAAACTGGTATCCCATATAACCCATACCAAACGGATATTTGAGTAACAACGGCAGTGAGTCAAAAATATAAAGCAGACGTCCAATAAAAGTACTTTGGGTAAGCCCGATTTTAAGATAACGGCTTAAAACGTTGCCATCGGGTCCCAAAAACGCAATAAGCGTAACTGCCAAAACCACAACCGCCGAAACCGAAAAAATCAAAATACGCATTTTCTTTGACGCATTTGTCAAAACCATAAAAAAGTTTGAAACCAAAAACAATATAAACGCTGTTCGGCTACCGGTGTAAAGCAAACCGCCAATTAAAACCGCCAAAGTTATAAAATCAAGCCATTTAAAACGGGTTTTCTTTAAAAGCAAAAGTTCACAGACTAATAGCAACAAAGCAAATGTGTTTGGATATTGAAAAAAACCGGCAAGTCGTTCTGAAACCAAGAACATGCTTTTTAAAGGCGGAACTAAACTGGCTAAAACCGAAATTAAGGTAATTACCGCCACAAAATAAGGTAAAATTTCAAATATCTTTTTCTTTTTTTGCGGTTGAGCCAACAAAATTACATAAACCGCCAATGGCAAAAAACGCAGAAAACCAATAAACGCCATGCCTGTATCTATTGCCCAAAGCATTGTAAGAGCATAGAACCCAACCACCGCAAATACCGAAACGGTTAAAAGATTTAACCTTATTTGAAAACTTTTTTGCTTTAAAATCTTAAAAATTAAGAAAAATAAAAGTACCGCCGATATTAAACAAGCCAAATAATCGTTAAAACCGCCTACTAAAATGAACGATAAAAGCAAAATTACATCAGAAAAATCGCAATGTTCGTTAATTCTTGTTTTCAAACCGCTAAACGACACACAGCTCATCCCCCAATGTAATTAATATATAAGTATATTATATATTAACATATTTATTTTAACCCGTCAATAGCGGTTGGTGTATTTTAACCATAAATTTTAATACAAAATTCGAATGAAAATGCGAACTTTAAAAATCTGTAAGTCCCAAAATTTATTCGTATCTGTGCCAATGTGGATATAATAAATTAAGACGGCGATTATTCGCCGTCTTTTTTAATGAATTGCCTTGGGCGTGAATTGGCTTTGCCATGAATTGTTCGCTTTGCGAACATGAATTAAATTAAATCCTTATGCACCACAGTGCGATTCATGTTGCGCAGCAACAATTTATGTGCTTTAGCACGATTCATAAATCCGCAGGATTTAATTCATTGCAAAATTACGCTACTGCGAAATTTTGCACTGCGTTCCATCGCAACACAAGGGGGACGGTTCTATTGTCCCCTTTTATATTCCGTGCCGAAGGCACACCGAAACTCTTCACTATTCACTTTTCACTCTTCACTAAAAAAGACGGCGATTATTCGCCGTCTTTTTTAATGAATTGCCTTGGGCGTGAATTGGCTTTGCCATGAATTGTTCGCTTTGCGAACATGAATTAAATTAAATCCTTATGCACCACAGTGCAATTCATGTTGCGCAGCAACAATTTATGTGCTTTAGCACAATTCATAAATCCGCAGGATTTAATTCATTGCAAAAAAGACGGCAATCAGCCGTCCTTTTTGCATTGTGTTACATCACGAATTTTTAATATTCATTACAAAGGAGATACAGCGGTTGCTCATCCTCTTCGATTTGGGCAAAGCGGCCAACCTTATCATAAAAACAGTTATCGTTTGCATCGTCGTTACACATAGAAACCTCGCCCACAATAACGTATCCTTTGCCTTCTTCACCCCAAAACCTGTGATAAAGACCTTTTGTAAGAGTGATGCTTTGACCGGGAGTAAGCTTTACAATATATCCTGCGGGGAAGGTGTGACGAACGCCGTCTATCGAAACTGTAACGTCAGTATCGGCAAGACAGTTATTTTCATCCGAATTGTAGAGCTTTATCATAAGATTACCACCACCGCGGTTTATGATGTCCTCCATCTTATACCAATGATAATGCATAGGTGTTACCTGATTTTCAGCAACTATCATAAGCTTTTCGGCATACGGTTTGGGATATTTTTCGGGATTTTTTTGACTTCCGTTTCTAAGCGTTATGAGAAAAAGTCCCACTTTACTAAAATTGCCGCTACCAAAATCGGTAATATCCCAACCGAGTGCATTTTCTCTTATTTCGTCCGCTTCCGATCCCTTTGTTTGCCACTCCTCAGGCGTCCAAAAAAGAAACTCGGGTAACGATATTTTATACTCTTTAAAAAGCTTTAAAGCGTTTTTTATAGCACTGTTAATTTCTGACCTTTTCATATAAAAATCTCCAATTAACCCTTTTTCCAGCGTTGAATTACACAGGTAACTCTTCCGCCACATTCGTTGATGATTTCATAATCACCAAAGGAAGCGGGGATAACCAAGGTTGAAAACTTATCACACTCTGCCGAAAGCTCTGGATTAGACTTTGAGCGAACAGTTACCTTTGTAGCAACGGTAGGAGTGAACATATGCATAAACTTGCCTTCGGTGGAGTATTCTGCCTTTTTCTCAAAGTGAATTCTCTCTACATGATAGGGCATAACCGAATGAGTTTTATAGCGGTCCACAAAATATTCAGGTGTCCACTTTACAACCAACGGAGTTGACAAAAGGTTATCCTTTACCCAAGATTCGCGACGTGTTTTTTCCATATTTCTGCCGTGTTCAAGATGCATCTTTAAGGGTTTTCCTGTCATAGTTTTCTTTTCATCATCCCAAGAAGGACGGGCAAAATCGTACTCGAAGAAAGAATATTCCGTACCATTAATACTTGGGTTTGTATCCATTTCAAGCACCATTTGATTACCGCCGTGACCGTGCATTGTTCCTGGTGGAATAAGATAAAGGTCGCCTTCCTTACTGTTCCAATTGGCAATAAAATCTTTCCAGTTTTCTATTGGTTTAATATTTTGTGATTCTTCACAAAGACGTTCCCATTCTTCGATATCAGCATCATCCTTAAAGCCCATCCAGGTATTAGCGCCCTCGTAAGCTTCGGCTATGTAATAGGTTTCATAACGACCAAGTGGCTCGTCAAAATGGTCTTCAACATACTTACTGCTTGGGTGAATATGCATAGGCATACTGATACGCTCGGCAGGTTGGGGTGTTGGATGCCAACCGTCATCAAGCCAAATATCAAGTGGGAAAAGACCCGGGTATTGCTTATTGATAAGCGAACCAACAAGCTCCTCACCATACTGCATAGCATTTAGCATAGGCATTGAAATACTACGTTCACCGCCAAAGTCGATAAGAATACGAAGCTCTGGACCTGCGATTTTATTCCAAGCGTTATTAGCAAGACCTTCTACACCGTAATCCATCTGCTCATAGCGATATGCACCCCAAGGACCTGGGCTGAAAATCTTAACCTCGTGTATAGGATATTTAACAAGAGTTGACATTATTTCGTCGTACGCCTTGCGAGGCACAAGAACCAAATCATCTTCAAAATAATTTTCAATGTAAAAATCCATTGCTTCATACATATAGTCTTTTTGGCGCTTTAAGATATAATAATCGGAATAGTTATATTCTTTCCAGCTGTAATCATTTGTAGGATCGGCTTGGCCAAAGGTTGCAAGCTTGCCTGTCCACATATCCCATTGTACCTTTTGGTGAGTGTTGTCTATGTAACATTTAACGTCAACAACTTCTGCCAACGCCTTAACGCAGGCGCCCATACCATAGATAATTGAAACACCGCCCAAAAGTTTTTTCTTTGCGTTTTCTATCGCAGCGGGATTCATAATATCCTCGATAACGCCATTTTTATTAACCTTTCCAAAACCGGGGTCTTCAGTAACAAAGGGGGCATTATAAGCGATAATTTCTTCACGCGATAAGAAGAATTCTTGCGCGGGAATAAGCGCTACTTCCCCACCAATTTGCTTGGCAATAGCGCAAGCGATTTTTTCAAAATCAATTCCGTACCAACCGTCAAGTGCAATAACTCTTGCTCCGCTTTTCACTTTGTCAGCCAAGGCGCTTACTGTCTTATCCCATCCAAAAATAACAGAGTCTTTGTTTTTAGCCGAAATTTTAATTTTGTTATCGGCATTTTTAATTGATTCATAAACCGGCATAATAATTCTCCTTTAAAATTTTATTTTTTGCCCTATTTGAGCTTTATAAACTATGTCTTTACTTGTAACCGTGAATTCTTTACCCGTAATCTCTACTGAAAATACTTTTCCGCAAAGCCTTGCATTTTCTATTTTCATATTAGCGGCAGGGCGGTTTTCTACAGGACAAACCGTAATATTACCGTCAAAATCCGCCCTTATTCCAAAGATGAAAAAGAATATCATCTGAGCGGCTGATACCGAGCTGATATCACCCTGAAGCGGTGTATCTTCGCGGTTTCTTATCATATTAGCGGCACACGAATCGCCCATATACGGCATACGCTCGCCCCACCAATACACTCGGCTTAAAATATCGGTTGCCAATTTGTCGTAGCCAATTTCGTAAAGCTGACCGCAAATTTGCATTGTAAAGTGGGTACAAATTCCTCCGCCACCGTTATCGATATCCTCTTGGTCGTAGGCAATATCAAGCTTTGACATACTGTGAAGTCCGAATTTCGACAAAAATTCAGTTTCGTTAAGGTGTGAAATAAGCCCCTCCCGTTCTTTTGCATCAATTACGGGACTATTCAAAAACTTAAACATCTGAACGGTGTAACGTACGTCTCGTTTACCATTTGAATCAATAAAATCATACCATTTTATATCATCGTTCCAAAGTGTTTTAAGCTTTTCTTTAAGCCCTAAAGCACGTTCTTTAAGGTCGTCGCAGGGCATTTTTGCCACATTGCAAAGTTCCCACACTCGCATATAATTCATATACCTTCTGGCATTTAGGTCGGGCATAATGCCATCATAAAGTATGCCTCGGCGAAGCTCTAAATGGTCAAAACCGCTCTTGCCGTAATTGAATAAAGAGTTACCATCCTTACCTTCATCACAAGCGTAAGCATAATGTTTCATCCATTCAAGCACCGTCTTGCCCTCAACCACTTGGAACAAAAATTCTTTTTCGCCCGTAAAAAGCACGTGGTAGTAAACCATACAAATGATTTTTTCTTGGTTCACCTGATACCAAGGCCCCACCTTACCCGCAGTTACGGGATTTAGGGCATAAGAGGTTGTAAGGTCATTTTTAAGATAAGCCAAAAGTTGTTTTTTATTGCCAAAGGTATCGTAAATTGGGTGTATCATCAGTCCGCCGCAATAATCCCAAAGATATGAACACATACAAGCGCCGTTAATACTGCCTGTACTAAAATAAGGCACAGCACAAAGGTCGCTGTTTTCCCAACGGCAAAGCATATATGTAACAAGTGAGCGGTAGTATAGGTTATCGAGCGCTTTGTTATCGCTTGAAAGGTGTGGCAGATTATCGTAAATTCTTTTAGATTCTTTCGAAAACCACTCAAACGAGCTTTGCATAAAATCATAAAAATCAAAATTTTCCAAATTTTCGCCTTTTAAAACCGCTTCTTTTTTATCAAACTGTACCGTTATAAAAACCGTATATTCGCCGTTTGGATTTAATGTGATTTCACCCTCTAAAAGACGGGCTAACTTAAAAAGCTTTACGGGAATTGACACGGTAATATTCATACCGCAATCATCGGTTTCCAAATACACACCGTTTTTTTGCGGTATAGTATTTGTCACCAAGTTTTTTGCTGTTTGCGGACCTAAAAAATCCCAGTTACTTTCATACCGTGGGTTTGCGGTGTATTCAATTTGAAAAGGTAGGGTTAAGACTTTGCTTGTTTTATTTTTATAGGTCACACCCATTACAAAACGGCGACTTTTCGGCACTACCGCAGTAATGGTTTCTATCGTAAAATCGGCAGTCTCACCCACACGCTTCATAGCGTTCGGAAGCCATACCCATTCTTTCACTTTTACCCTTTCGCCATTTGTTACAACGTCAAGGTGAAATCCCGTATCGGTATATGGACATCCCTGAAAACAGTCGGCGGCCGCCACCGAATATTCGGGAGTACGAAGCGAAGAAACATCTGCGCAAATGCCCAAATCCTTTTCTTCTAAAATTGAAAATTCACCTTTAAAAGCGTAAACACTGTTTTCAAAATAAGAATTATATCTTTTCATTTTCACCCTCACGCCATAGTTTCAAGCATTTTTAAGGTTACTTCGTAGCTTGTGGCTTCGCCCTTTGAAAAAGCAATATATTCATCTATCATATACTGCGCCATTCGGTGTATTTCCTTGCCGCCGCTCCCTGCTATATGGGGTGTTAAAATGCAATTGGGAAGGGTGTACAGTTCACTCGAATTTACGGGAGGTTCGGGCTCGGTCACATCGAGCAGTGCAGTAATATCGTCACGCTTTTTAAGAACCTCTATCATTTCGTTCTCCTTTACCTGCGCGCCGCGACCAGTATTTATAAAGGTGGCGTATTTTGGCATTGAAGCCAACAATTCACCTGTTATCATACCTTGGGTTTTGGGATTATCGGCAAGGTGGTTTGAAACTACGTTACATTCTTTGAAAATTTCTTCTAAAGATGCTTTTCGGGCGCCATATTTTGCAATTACAGCTTCATCCACAAAAGCATCAAAAACCAAAACCTCTACATCGTAGTCCATAAGCTTTTTAAGAACAAGTTTGCCTATCATCCCAGCTCCCAAAATACCTACCTTTGCGCCGTAATTACCGGGGTAAATATCACAAAATTCACGCATTCTTTCAAAATTTTCGCTTTTTTTATAATTTTGTGTTTTAAAAAAGCCCTTATTAGCAAGAATAATTTGCGCCGTGGTATATTCGGCAACGGGTACCGCATTCGCGGCCCAAGCCGAAAAAACCTTTACACCACAGTTTAAAAACGGTTTTGCAAAGCGCTGAACACTGCCTGCGGCATAGAAAATTGCCTTTAAATTTGGAAAATATTCTTTAATTTCAGCTTCGGAATATTCCTGCATACCCCAAGTAGCAAAAGCTATTTCAGCTTCTTTGGGATTTACTTGTCCAGAAAGAATTTTTTCTTTTGTAAAAACTTCGAATTTTACGTTTGTTATATCAATCAATCTTTGTATAAGCTCTTCGCCGTAAACCTTTTTTACTCCACGTTCAAGACCTAAAAATATAGCTTTCATACTATTCACCCACAATTCTTTTAAGTGCTGCCGACTCTGCTTCAAGCGAAGCAATTTTGCCGTCGGGCATAAATTCCAAAAGCAAGGTTTTATCCTTTTTGAAGCACTTTAAATACTCTTTCCAAGTGTCCGTGCCGTCACAAAGTGGAAATTTTTGCTTTTCCTTCCAATTAAAGACGTGCAAATGCTCGGTATAAGGCGACAAAGCAGTTGCATAATTTATATTTTCTTCTACCGTTCTAAACTGATTTGGTTGCCAATACATTAAAAAATGCTTAGAATTTACTGCTTTTATAAGTGAAAGTGCCGACTCCTTGGTATCGGTATAGGTCCAGTTATGGCACTCAAGACAAAGCCTTACGTTGTGTTTTTGAGCAATATTTGCCGCCTTTTTACATTCTTCAAAAAGAAATTCGGTTTCACTTTTTGAATACTCTGCCGAGCCCTTATTGCCGCACCAAAGCCGTAAAATATCAGTGCCGAGTATTTTCGCCGCTTTTATATAACCCTCAAGCTCTTTAGTATCATCTACACCAAGATTAAAATAGGTACCGTATGAGCAACACTTTATTCCGTATTCTTTTTGCATTTTTACAATTTCTTCGAGCTTTTTTATATCATCCTTGGGTGCGTGAATATCACTTCCCCATTCAATAACCGAAAGTCCTGCTTTTTGCATAGCTTCAAGTATTTCTTTTGCGGAGTGTTCCCTAAAAGAAATAGAAACCAAACCCAAACTGTAAGACATATACTTTTCTCCCTAATAAACGTTTTTATTATCTCTGTAGCTGCGCCAAATATTTTCAAAAAAGTCGTCATTTTGCGGAATTGGTCGAACGTTGCGCCAAGACGACGTAAAACCATTTTTAGTAATAACCGTTTCTTGCACCTTTAAACGTGAAGCGCCGCTTTCTTCGGTAAAACGAAAAACTTCTTCAAGTCCGTTTCGTAAATTGCCGTTTTCATCGAAACACAAACTCGAGCCACGGGTATCCTTTACCGTTTGGGCGTAGTTTATCATAGCGTTAAGTAACGCTTTTTGCGTTGTTACAATATCCTTATATTTGTAATAAAGATATACACGTGACCTATCGCTTACCGTAGCGTTTTTATAGTCTGCGCCTACAAGCATATCGGTCATTTTTGCTTTGTTCCTTATAGCGCCTGCGCAATCACTCATATTACGCTGTGCTGATAAAATCAGTTCTTCTACGTTATCTGTATTCCCGATTACTGCCTTAATCTCTTTTTGGGTTTCTTCTTCGACACAGCTTAAAACAATTTGAAAATCCTCTTGCGAAATTATCTCATTTCCGTTTTGAGCAATATACTGCGCTGCGCGAAGACTGCCCACCTGCCCTGCATTTAACGCACTGCCACCGGGACGGGTCACGCCGTGAGTACCTGCGCATTCGCCCGCACAGAATAAGCCCTTAACACTTGTTTGCCACCACATATCAACCGCAATACCGCCGTTATTATGTTGGGCACAAAGGGCAATTTCAAGATACTCTTTAGTTATATCCAAACCCTTGCCTTTATAAAGTTCAATAGCGGGGGTATTCATTTTTTGAAGGCGCTCAATAGGCGTACCAAACAGCGCCTCGGCTTTATTCAAGTAATCGAATGCCTCTTTGGATAATTTGTTATATTCGATATCTTCTAAACCAAAGGGATTTTTAGTAAAATCAAGATATACCCTGCGGTTTTTAAGCACACATTCACGATAAACAAGCAAATCAATAACCGAAGAACCTTCTAAAATCTTTTTAGAATCAAAAGGCCACTGATATCCCTTTAAGAAAACGAGCGATAACGCTTCATATATATCTTCAAAATAATCGGCCAAAAACTCATACTCGTTACCGTCTTTATCAACCGAAACAAAACGAGGTAAAACCTGCATATACGTGCCCGAAACGTTCCAACGGGGGTTAATTGATGCTAAACCGTACTGCCACTCGGTAAGGTTTTGCGCTTTGGCGCCTGCTAAAAGTGCAAGACTTGTAGTTCCCGTGTGACATTCGGGATATACACTATCGGCATAAATTCCCGCAGGACCTCCCGTGCACATAACGATATCGGCACACTTAAATGCCACAAGAATACCGTTTTTCTTTTCTATACACAAAAGACCGCAAACTACATCTTTATACTTTAAAACTTTAATAGCAAGGTAACCACTATATATTTCTACGCCCAGATTTTGAGCATTTTTTTGCAATGCCTCGGTCATAAATTTAGAGGTAAGAGGTCCTGCCGAGGTTGCTCTGGCATAAGGGTCGTGGTCGGTTTTATAGCCAACGTATTCGCCGTAACGGTTTACGGGAAACTCCACACCCAATTCACACAAATTCATAAAACAGCGTGTAGAAAGCGCCGCTTCGCAAAGAGCGTTATCACCATCGACACCGCACCCTGCAAAAAGGTTTTCCGCCATTTTATAAACGCTGTCGGCGGTATCACCGCCAAGACCTAATTTATAATATGTTTGCTTATCGCTGCCTGTATTACGTGATGTTCCACATCCTACAGCTTCGGTAACTATGGCAACATTTTTACCAAACTGCTTAAGTCGGCAAGCGGCGTTATACCCTGCAGCACCCGTGCCGATTACGACCGCATCGTATGTATATATTTTCATTATAATCTCCTAATATGGAATCCGCCGTCAACGTCGATAGACTGTCCTGTAACATAAGGCAAAGAGCCATTACAAAGTGTCCACACAGCGTTTGCTATATCCTCCGGTTTTCCCCAACGCTTAATGGGTAACAGTCCGCCATCTATTAGTGCATCGTATTTTGCTTTAACCTTATCGGTCATACCCGTAGCGATAATACCAGGGCGAATTTCGTTAACCATAATACCGTACTCGGCAAGGCGGTCGGCAAAAAGGGTGGTTATCATTGTAACACCCGCTTTTGAGATGCAGTATTCCCCACGACTGACACTGCTTGTATATCCCGACATTGAAGATATATTTACAATACTTCCCGATTTATTTTCCTTCATTACGTTTGCAACCGCTTGTGTTAAAAACAAGGTTCCCTTGGTGTTTATATTCATAACAAAATCGTAAGATTCCTCGGTCATTTCGAGAATATCCGCTCTAACCTTTGGGGCTACGCCCGCAACGTTTACAAGAATATCAACCCTACCGTATTTTTCCATTGCGGTTTTAAGGTAAGCTTCACGGCTTTTCTTATCACTTAAATCACCTTTGAAATAAGTAAAGTCGCCCTCTAATTCTTGGGGCATTTGGGGTAATACATCCATACCAACAACACTAACGCCGTTTTCTAAAAGTTTTTTTGCCGTAGCAAATCCTATACCACCCGCAACACCTGTTACCAATGCAATTTTTTTCATTTTATTTCCTCTTTATATTTATTGTAACTTCATACTGCTTACCGCATAATGCCGTAAATTTCAGTCGGTTCATTTTGTCGGTATTCCAGTTTGCTTTGAGTTTCTCATCATCTTCAAAATCAACGCTATCATAAGCAAAAGCACCCTCGCAGTCGGCTGTGACGATAAATTCGTTACCGATAATCGCCTTATTGCCTTCGATAGTTATTTCAAGCGGAGTTATAAAATGCTCACAAAACGTATTTTTATCTTTTGTAAAAACAAATTTATCTTTTATTGAAACTCCGTCTTCATTTACTGTAACAAAGCGATCTAATGTTTCGATTTTTGCCTCTTTTCTATACGCTTTTGCAAAGCTTATATGGGTAGTGGTACCTTCCATTTCAAAATTATCGGCCTTGTAAATTTTGCCGTCGGGTTGTTCGTATTCCCCCGTTTGACCAAAGCCGTTAATTTGGGGTAAATTGTGCCACGAAGAGTTCATTGTCCATATATCATAACGCTGCAAAGAAAATGTTTTTGCGTTGTAAGTACCGCTACCCGAATCAACAAAAACAGGACAACCATTATAATAAACTATTGCACTACCCACATCGTAGTGATTATGGCGTTCGGCATTATGACCGCCCTTTGCAGCATAAAACCAACCGTTTTTATGAACAAAAGCATTTTGAGTGTCCTTTAAAATGCAGCTATCGCACGGCTCAAAATCAGTCAAAGCTTTAATTTCATCTTCATAAATTAAATCAAAAACCATTCTGCGAAGCATTGAATCGTTATCATTAAGTTCATTAGGAATAAGATTTAACTCTTTTGACAATGATGAAAGCCGACTATCGTTTATTCGTTTGCCGTACATATAAAGAATATAACTTATTTGTGCGTTTTTAAGGGTTGTGGCGCCGTCGGCAAAATTGGTGAAATAACCGTTACCAATGTATGCGCGGTATTCATATTTACCGCAGTTTTGAGTGGTTTCATCATTAAAAAAGTTAATTTTTCCATTTGTGGCTATGAATAATTGGTCGCAAAATTCAAAAAACGCACCTTGTGACATACACCAATAGGTAGCACCCTCATCACAACCGCCGTCACGTGGATAGGTGTTGTAAATTCCCTGTATTTCGCTAATCATCTTTTCTATTCCGTGTTTTAATTTTTCACTGTCCTTTTGCATTATCAAAAATACTGTTAAAAGGTTAGAAAGTATCCACGGGTTCCAGTTGTCAACCTTCCAGCCGGGTGTGTTGCACATCCAAATAAAATCCCGTCTTTCGAGATAGGGTTTTATTATGCGGCGTTCTATTTCATACTCAATGCGCTCTAACATTTCGGGACAATATTTCCTTATACCTTCCCCTAAAAGATAATGGCAAAGGGTTAGCATTACCGCAGTTTCGGCGGCAAAAATATCAATATAGGGGTCATCTGCCGCCTGAATATCATAAGGAGCACCTAACGGATGCTTATGAGCAGACAAGGTCCAAGTGGTTTCTTCGCACAAAAGCAATGCCCCGTCAACGATATCGGGGATAAATCTGCCTTTGTTTTCAAGCAGTTCACCCAAAATCAACGCGCAAAACGCGGCGCGGCGCTCAAAATAGGGCTTTTCGTGCCTTTGGCGACTGCCCTCGGTATGAAAAGCAATAAAATCCGATGCCTTTATTAAAGGCCAACTAAAGCCAAGAAATTTTTCCGCCCTTTTTACATACTTTTCCTTATATTTGCTATCCCAAAATTCACGGTTGGAACCATTTGGGAAAAGCATATTTGAAAAATCAAAATCTGCAACGTTATTTTCTTTGAGCCAGGTTACAAACATAAAATCAACCCTTTAAACATTGTTTTTTATATATTGGCAAATAAACCTCTTTATCTCTTATTACACAACCGGGAGTCCCACCCGCAGTACGCATAATTTCGGTACATTTTGAACAACAAATACAAATTTTATTTTTATCCATACTGCCGTTTTTTATTATATCCTTTGCAAAATCGGGGTAAGCAAAAATTGTTCTGCCAAATCCCGCAAAATCAAAAGCGCCATTTTGTATAAAAGCCGAAACAACGTTTGGTGCCGCAACACCTAAATAAGTTATAGCCGAGCAAATAATCGCCATTTCGGGATTTAAGCTTTTAATTTTCTCAATACCTTTAAGTACTCTTGCCACACCTTGTAACGGATGCTCGGGCGGTTCATACCCACCGCTAACGTACGGACGGTTTACGTGGGGATTAAAATAAGGGTTGCCCATCGTAATATTAAGAAGCTTTACTCCGTAAGAATGAAGCTCTTTTATAAGACGGTCGGGTTCGGTAATATCAAACTCTGTTCCGCCGTTTTCACTAACGCCAAAACCGTAAGGGTATGGGAAACCGTCATAAACGTTAAGCCGAGAAGATACAATAAAATCTTTAGAGCAATTTTCAATTGCACCTTTTACACTCTCGCGCAAAAGACGTGTGCGGTTTTCAAAGCAACCGCCGTATTTACCTTCGCGTTCAAATGCCGACAGTAATTCCGAATTAAGATAACGGTGACAGCATTTTATATCCACACCGTCAAAGCCTGCCTTTTGGGCAAGTAATGCACCGTTTACAAGCGCTTCTTTTACGCTATCAAGATATTCATCAGTAGCAATACGGCTTTTATCTATTGGGTTTTCCTTTTCAAAAATCGGGTTATTGTAGGCGATTATCGGTGCAGGCGTTCCGTTCGGCTTTGAATAACGTCCCGAATGGGTTGCCTGCATAATAACAAGCGGTTCGTAGCCATTTTCTTTAAAAGCGGTATTTTTAATATCCTCAACCTGACGCTTAAATGCATCTATATTGTTTTCGTTTATGTATAGTTGATGCGGATTGGCTCTGCCCTCTTCCATTACGGCGGTCGCCTCAAACCAAATAAGCCCCGCTCCGCCTGTGGCAATTCGTTCATAACGTCTTTTAGTCAAAGTGTCTGGTTCACCGTCGGGTGTTCCGTCACAACCCTCCATCGCTTGACAAACAAGTCGGTTTGGAACAGTTTTTACTCCTAATTTATAATCTTTACCCAAAACCGAAACGTCATTAGAAAAAGGAAGGGCTGTGCCCAGCTCATTGTTCTGAATTTCAAAATCTTTTAATTCCGTATATACCTTTCTAACCATTCAAAACATCCTTTTACTCCATTTTATAAAACCATTATATAAACTCACGGCACCAATAACAATATTAATATTGCTCAAAATTATGTAAATCTTGCTTTTTGGGGCAAATTGTGTTAAAATTCAATCGGTGATACTATGAATACTTTTATACACTCCGCAAAATATACCGATACGGTTAAAAAAATAAGCCCGCACCATCACGATGTACATCAAATATTGTACGTAACCGACGGCTGTGCCGAAATGACAATAAACGGCGAATGCTTTTTATTAAAAAAGGGGTCGCTTATATTCATCAGCCGAATGGAAGCGCACTCGGTAAATAACACAAGCGAAAATTACAAGCGGTATGAAATACGAATACCGCCCGAAATCATAGCCGAAGATATGAAGAACATTAAGCTCTTTTCAGTGCTTTTTGACCGACCGCAGGGCTTTAGCCGAGTAATCGAGCTACCCGTTGAAAAAACGGCGCCTATCTTTGAACAAATAGTGGCCGAACAAAACCAAAATAACGCATATAAAGCCGAAATGCAGTCTTCGCTTTTGGATATGCTTTTCATAAATATATACAGAAGCTTTCCTCAATTATTTTCGTCGGCTGAAACTCCCGCTTTTGAAACGGTTAAAAAAATCCAACAGCAGTTTGAAAATAATATTGAATACAAATATTCTTTAGAAGAAATTTCGCAAGAATATCATATAAGCAAATTTTATCTTTCCCACATTTTTAAAAGTATTACGGGATATGCCGTTATGGACTATTTAAAATCACTCCGCATAGCAAGGGCAAAAAACATGCTCGCAAAGACAAATTTGAGTATTAGTGAAATTGTTAAAACTTGCGGTTTTTCGGATAGCAGTAACTTTAGCCGAGAATTTAAATCAATTACCGGACAAACCCCGAGTAAATTTAGAAACTCACATTGACTTTTCTGAATATGGTACACCTTACTTCTTCACTATTCACTTTTCACTCTTCAATAAAAAAGACGGCGATTATTCGCCGTCTTTTTTAATTAATTGCCTTGGGCGTGAATTGGCTTTGCCATGAATTGTTCGCTTTGCGAACATGAATTGAATTAAATCCTTATGCACCACAGTGCAATTCATGTTGCGCAGCAACAATTTATGTGCTTTAGCACAATTCATAAATCCGCAGGATTTAATTCATTGCAAAATTACGCTACTGCGAAATTTTGCACTGCGTTCCGTCGTGCTTTATTTCGTAATTTTCTTTTAATATCAAGTCGCTTATAAACACAAACTCATACCCCTGCTCCTTTAGGGTTTTAAGAATAGTCGGTAACGCTTCGGGTGTATGGTCGGCATCGTTATGGAAAAGCACAATACTACCATTTTTGACCTTGCTTGTCACCCGTTTTGCAATACTTTCGGGCGTAGCATTTTCTTTCCAGTCAAGCGAGTCACCATACGATACAAAAGTAATATTTTAATAATGGCTTGTGTATTTTGCATTAATGTAGTATACTGTATGAAACAAAAAGGTTTTTATTTGAGGTGGTAAAATATGAAAAAGATTGTTTCTGTATTATTGTTTATTCTTATGATATTTTCTATATCTGCTTGTAACAAATCAAATAACACCTCTTCTGAATTGGATACAAGTAAACCTGATGCATCACAAAGTAAGGCGACTGATTCGACAGATATTTTAGAAAATTTCGAATTAGGTGAACCATCTTTCGAGATTCAATTAGAAGAACTTAAAAGTATAATAGATTATAGCTTTTCTGAAAAATTATTCATTACTAGTGATGGTTTGCTATATAGAATAGGAAGATATTCAGATGGAACTAATTTGAAGAAAATAAGCGAAGAAATAAAATGTGTTAAATTTCGCAAAAGTCGTTCGATTGTTAGTGATGATAATAGTATATATACTTATGATTCTAACAATTTTTCATTATCTTTTTTAGCGAACGATGGAAAAGACCATACAAATTACTCGTTTGTCACATTAAATAGTGCAGCAAACGTATATAAAGCCACATTAAAAAGCAATGAAATTTATTTAAATCAGTTTCGTGGTGAAGATATAGGCGAGCAATTTAAAATACACTCTTTTGCAGGGGACGAAATAATAGAAAATTTTATTAACGGAACTATAAAAACCAATAAAGGATATTATTATTTCAAACAAACTATAAACCACTCAGAATATGACGATGTGCCAGATACCATTACAT
>SVOX01000086.1 GCA_015066165.1 Oscillospiraceae bacterium
GATGCAGTTACACTTTTTATTGCACCTGAGTTAGAAATAAAGCAGGGGGATGTAGTAGAAGTAACTCATTTTGGAAGAACGCATAAATATATTGCTGGAGAGCCGTTTGTATATTCAACACATCAAGAAATACTACTTGATAGAGAGGAAAACGCATAATGGCTAAAATGGGGGAGTTTGATATATCCGAATTTGTTGTCAAAGGCACAAATACTGTCACAGCAAAGGTGCGGAAATGGTGTAGTGGGAGCTATCTTGAAGACCAGGATTTTTTCAGGTTCAACGGAATTTTCAGGGATGTGTATGTGCTTTCAAGACCTCGTGGACATGTTAAGGATATAAAAATATTTACCGAGGAAAATGTTATAAATATTGAAATGGACGGCCCCTCGGACATTTCGCTTTTTGACCCTGAAGGAAAGCTCCTGGCAAAGGAGTATGCTTTTGGAATGGCACAGTTCGCTGTTCAGAATCCAATTATGTGGAACGCCGAAAAACCGTATCTTTATGAGCTTTTGTTCGAGTATGAAGGAGAGGTTATCTCTCAGAAGGTGGGTTTTGTTTCCTATAAAATCGGAAAAGATAATGAGTTTCTGGTTAATGGCGTTGAAGTTAAGTTGAAGGGCGTTAATCATCACGACACCCACCCCGAAAAGGGCTGGACAATGAATGATGAAGAAATCAGGCATGATCTGATGTTGATGAAAAAACTCAACATAAACACGGTCAGAACCTCACACTATCCGCAGTCGCATACCTTTGTTGATTATCTTGACCGTGACGGGTTATGTTCTTGGTTGGAAATTCCAATGTGGCAGTTCCACGAACCGTCTTTGGCGAGTGAATTTGTGCGCGAACGCGCAAAGAAATTATATAATGAAATGGTAGAGCAGTATTATAATCATCCCAGTATTATTATTTGGGGACTTCACAACGAAGTTGAAACCAATACTAAAGCAGGTTATGAATTTACTAAAATGGCATATGGTTATGTAAAAGAAATGGACAATTCACGTCTTATAAGTTTTGCTTCTGACCGTTTTGTGCATGATATATCACTTGAGTTTTGTGATATTGTGGCGCTTAACAATTATTTTGGTTGGTATTACGGTGAAGAAAGTGACTGGGAAGCTTATATTAAGGGGTTCCGTTCTTCGCTTAATGAACGCGGTTTTGGTGACAAACCGGTTATGATGAGCGAGTTTGGTGTTCCTGCTATGATTGGTATCAGTTCATTTGAAAAAGAAAAATGGTCTATGCAATATCAGGCAGAATACGTTGAAAGAGTTATAAAACTTTGCGCCGAAGAAGAATGTGTTTGTGGGTCTGCGGTTTGGGTGTTGTTTGATTTTCAATCTGCAAACGACCTTATGAAAGCGCGCGGTTTTAATAATAAAGGTCTTATGAACGAATACCGTAAGCCAAAACTGGCTTATTACAAAGTTAAAGAACTTTATAAAAATATAAAATAAGGAACTAAAATGGAAACTAACAGTATATATCGTTTGTTGTCTTCAGTTTTGGAAATTCTAAAAATGATGGTTGAGGCGGGTGCCGAAATTTACCGTGTGGAAGAAAGCGCAAACCATATTTTTTCGGCTTACGGTTATAAAAACGTTGACGTTTACGCCACAACTTCAAACATTATAATTTCTATTGAAGCAAAAGACAGTACAATAAAATCTCATACCAAAAGAATTAAAAAAATATCAACCGATATTGAAAAAATCGACCGTCTTAATGATTTGGTGCGTGATATTTCTCAAAACAGACCTGATTTTTCTTATATAGAAAAAGAAATTGAAAAAATAAAACAAACACCCAAATTTTCAACTGTAGTAAATATTATTTTTTATGGCGTTATTGCGGGTGCGTTTTACTTGTTTTTTGGCGGAAGAAGTATTGTTGAATTTATTGTATCTACCGCTATTGGACTGGTGACGGGTGTAATTAACGTATTTTTTGAAAAACTTGATTTCAATAAAGTTTTGGGAAAATTTGTGCAATCTTTTATGGCGTCGCTTTTGGCGGTGGCTTTGAAAAAGATAGGAATTGTTTCGCACACGGAATATATCATTATTGGTAATATTATGACGCTTATACCGGGTATTGGCCTTACAAATTCACTTCGTGATTTATTTGTGGGCGATAATATTTCAGGTGTACTTCGTCTTATTGAAGCGGCACTTTCGGCTTTGGCTATTGCTTGCGGATACGTTGCGGTACTGGCTGTATTTGGAGGTGTTTTGTAATGGAAATGAGCACTATAATAATACAAATTATATCTTCATTTTTTGGTACGTTAGGGTTTGGCTTTCTTTTTAATATTCGTGGTAAAAAACTTATTTACGCCGCAGTGGGCGGTATGCTTTCGTGGGGCTTGTTTTTAGCGCTTGGCTTGGTTTTCGAAAGCGAAGCATTAAGATATTTTTTGGTGTCTTTATGCAGTACCGCTTATGCCGAAATTTTGGCACGAATTTTAAAAACACCTGCCACAACTTTTAGTATAATAACTTTAATACCTTTAGTCCCCGGCGGTGCGCTTTATCATACGGCAACCTTTGCTATGAATGGCAATTTGGAAGAGTTTATAGCGAAATTTGTTTACACCATTTCGTTGGCATTAGCCCTTTCACTTGGCATTGTGGTTATGACAGCAATTTTCAGATATTATAACAAATTAAAAAAGTCCTGATTATTCAGGACTTTTTTGTTTTTTTGAAAATTTCTGTTATACCCATTATCAAAAGCCAACCGCCAAAAATTTTACGGGTTATATCACCGCCAAGGTATTGTGCTAAATAGATACCGCAAACAGCACCTATAATTCCAAAAACTGCAACTATTAGTGTCTTTTTCCATTTGATTTGTTTTTTTACGGAATAAATTATAACCGATAAAATTCCTATTGGAATAAAAAATAATAGATTAATTCCTTGTGATGTGAGTTGGGGTGTTTTTGTGAAAAGCGAAAGGTAAATAATTAAAATTCCGCCTCCGCCAAGCCCCATACTGCCAAGTATTCCTGAAAAAAGCCCTGCTAAAAGGGCTGATATATTCAACGAAACAGCAGGCGAAAGCCCGCATAAACCATAAGTGCGCCAAATAATCTTTTAAGCCATTTTGGAGAGATTTTTTTAAGCAAATACGTACCCAATAAAGCGCCCAACAGACCTGTTGGGATATAAATTAGTGAATCGTTAACGGTTACGTTACCTTTGATAATGTAAAATACAGCCGAAATTACTGTTATGGGGAGTATTACCGCTATTGCGTTTTGGTGGGCTTCTTTTTGTGAAAATCCGAGTTTTTTCAAAAAAGGAACGGCAAGCATACCGCCACCAGCACCTAAAATTCCGTTTACAGTGCCTATTGCAAAACCAGATATGCCAACAAGCAAGTTTTGTTTGATTTTTGGTTTCATATAATCATCCTTTTTAGTAGTGTGCCCTAAAAATGAATAAAAAGTAAAATTTTTAAAACTTGTTGAAAAGAATTTCTAAATGTGTTAAAATTCTTTTTATAAAGGAAGTGTTTATGTTGTCGGAAAAGCGAAATGACATTATTGAAGAACAACGAAAAGCGCGTGAGGAATATTTAAAACTTAAAAAAATGCAACAGGGTGAAATAAAGCCACAAGCAAAACCGAGCGAAGTTGCAATTAAACCTGTAACGTTTAAGGAAAAGGTGCAAAATTATTGGTATCATTTTAAAGTTCATACCATACTTATTGGCGCCGTGGTTGCGCTACTTGCAATTTTGATAACGCAGTGTGCAAACCGTGAAAAGTTTGATTTAACTATAATGTATTTCACATACACACCTGTAATAGATTCTCAACTTGACGCTGCAGAAGTATATTTTGAAAAATATGCTACCGATATTGACAAAAACGGCGAAGTGAATGTTAATATTATTAACTGCAGTGTATCAGAAGATAATCGAGATGCCGGAAGAAATACAATGTTTTCAAAAGTTCAGGCGGTTTTAGTTGCTGAACCGGAAGTTGTGCTTTATATGGTAGATGATAAATCTATTGAATATTTTGAAAATGCGTTTGATACAAATCTTTTTATTGAAGAACCAATGATTTTAACAAAAGATTTTTACGTTTCTTTGGATGAAAAACTTCCTTTGCCCGATGGCTTAAAGTTGGGGTTAAGGGTTATAGATGACACGGTTTTTGAAAATAATGAAACTGCAATAAAGTCATTTAAAGAAGCAAAAGTAGTTTATGAAAAAGTAAAAAAGCAAAACGGTTAATTCCGTTTTGCTTTTTCTTTTTCTAATGGAAATTCCATTTCAAGCATTTTGTATTTGGCGCCTGCCACTTCGTTTTCGGGGAGTTTTTCCCAAGTGGAGTTGCCGATTATTTTTTCAATAGCCAAAAGGTTTTCTTTAGTATCAGTAATGGCTGAGATTAAAGGGGTTCTTATAATATAAGGTTTACCGCTGTTTTTAAGAATTTCAAAATTTTCAAGTATTTGCGTGTTACTGACACCTGTATATTTTTTGTGAAGTTCGTTATCGGCAAGTTTTATGTCCATTATTACAAGGTCGAGTTTTTCAATTACCTTTTTAAAGGTTTCGCTACTTGCATAACCGCTTGTTTCAATACAAAGGTGGAAGCCCTTTAATTCTTCTATTAGTTCGAGTAAAAATTCGCTTTGCATAAGCGGTTCACCGCCCGAAAAGGTAAACCCGCCAAAACCGTCACCTAAAACCTGCGCCGAAGGTATAATTTCGCTTGCTAAATCTTTGGCTGTTACTTCACGCCCCGTTACCGTTAGGCAGTTTTCAGGGCAAATGTGAAGGCAGCGGTCAAATGGCTGACAGTCAGGGTGGTTGCATTTTTGTTTGCATTTGCCGCAGTTTTTACAGTTGTTATGTTTATACATCAGTTGCGGTTTTGCGCTTAACCCTTCGGGGTTGTGACACCAAATACAGCGAAGCGGACAGCCCTTGAAAAAGATGGTTGTTCTAATGCCAGGGCCGTCGTGTACCGCCATTTCTTTAATATCAAAAATTGTACCGTTCATTATATTTTATATGCCTGACGGGCGATTACGTGGTCTTGATATTCTTTGTCGAGTTCAACAAAGTAAGCACTCCAACCCCAAATACGAACAACCAATTGCTTGTAGTTTTCGGGGTGGGCTTGCGCATCGAGGAGTTGCTCTGTGTTGACGGTGTTAAGTTGTAATTGGTGACCGCCAAGTTCGATATAACGCTTAACAAGGGATGCAACCTTTTCAATACCGTCTTGGTCCGAGAATACGCTTTGGTGGAATTCAAGTGTTAAAGGACCGCCGTTGATAGCGTTTTCAAAGTGTTGTTTTGTCATTGAAGCAATAACCGAAACCGGACCTTTAACCTTTGCAAATAAACTTACCGAATAGTTGGTACCAAACGGTTCTTTTGCACGTCTGCCGTCGGGTGAAGCGCCAATTTCGTTAGCGTGCCAGAGATAGAACATAGCACTGCCTGTACCGGCTCTATAAATACCGCCACGGCAGTTAATTCTGCCTTCAAGGCATTTTGCAAAGTTGTCCAAAAGGTCGGTAGCAATCGAGTCAACGTAGTCGTCGTTGTTGCCAAGTTTTGGTGCTTCATAACGAAGAATTGGTAAAAGTTCGCTGTGTTTTTCAAAATCAGAGTCAATCGCTTCTAAAAGGGTTTGTTTATCAATTGATTTTTCTTCGTAAACGTACTTCTTTATAGCCGCCAAAGAGTCAGCACCGGTAGCAATACCTGTGCCGTGGATACCAAAGTTGTTATACTTTGAGCCCTCGGCAATGTTGCAACCCATAAGAACGTTCATAAATGGGGAAGGCACAAACCAAAGGTCTTTGATACCGTCACAAATGCGGTCACATTCGTTGTTGATTTCTTCTACAACCTTTTTGAAGAAATCGTCATAAGTTTCACATTCCATAAAGCCGTTGTGTAAAACTGTGTCAATTGCTTTTGGATAAGACATTGCGCCAATGTTGTCAACATCGGCTCCAACGTTTGGAATAATAAATTCCCAACAAGCCGCAACAGCATAGTTAACAGCGTCTTTATGCTCGTAACCCAATTTTTCAAGGGCAGGGATAACAATATCGTCATTAGAGTATTGCGGGAAACCAAGACCTGCTTTGGTTAAATGAGTGGCTTTTATAAAAATTTCTTTAGGTGTATCTTTATTTACACGAAGGTTGATTTTAGGGTCGATAAGTTTGTTGTTGCAACTCGCTTCCATACAAAGTTCGGTTAAAAGGTTGAAAATATATTCGCCGTTTTCATCCATACCGCCAAGCATCATACTTTGACCGTTGTCACCTTGTTGAACGCCAACGTAAATGTCGCTGTCCTTATTGAAAGAAAGGAAAAAGTCTTCAAGCAATTCGAGTGCGCTTTCGCGGGTGTAAATGCCTTTTTCCATATCGGCTTTTAAGTAAGGGTACATATACTTATCAAATCGACCTAAAGTATTGTGGTAGTTGCCTTCTGCCCAAAGAGCAAAGTGAATAATGCGGAAGAACTGAAGTGCTTCACGGAAGTTACGGGCGCCATAACGGGGAACTTGTGTGAAAACTTCAACTAAATCTTCACGGCCTTGGAGTTTGGCTTCATGTAAATATCTATCGGCAAGGTCTATGATATTATCAATAGCACGTTTGCCGTATTCGTCGGCTTGCTCACGTCTTTTTAGAAGACCTACAGCTATAGTATCGTAGTAATTGGGGGAGAAGTTTGAAATATAACCCAATTCGTGTATGTAATATTTCTGGCGAAGTTCTTCCCATTCTTTTTCGGTAAAGCAGTCGGGCAAGTTTGCAACTGTGCGAAGATAAACAATTTTTTCATCGGGCAAAATTACCGGCTTTTCTTCTTTTATTAGGCGTTC
>SVOX01000087.1 GCA_015066165.1 Oscillospiraceae bacterium
ATAAAATAATCGGCAAACGGTTGTCAATTGTTGACGACACACCGGGCGTTACCCGTGACCGCATCTACGGTGACGGCGAATGGCTTGGCCGTAAAATGATGTTTGTCGATACGGGCGGTATAGAACCAAAGACCGATGATTTTATACTTAAAAGTATGCGTTCTCAAGCCCAACTTGCCATTGATACAGCATCGGTTATAATTCTTGTGACCGATTTAAAAAGCGGTGTTACTGCGGCAGATATGGACGTTGCGGCAATGCTTCAAAAAAGTGGCAAACCAATTGTGCTTTGTGTAAATAAATGTGATAATATTGGTGACGTTCCGCTTGAGTTTTATGAGTTTTATAATTTGGGACTTGGTGAACCGATAGCCGTTTCTTCGGTGCACGGTCACGGTACGGGCGACTTGCTTGATGCAGTTATTGAAAATATTTCCGAAAGTGAGTTCCAAGAAGACGATGAAGATATTATAAACGTGGCTATAATCGGCAAGCCAAATGCGGGTAAATCTTCGCTTGTAAATCAAATTGCGGGTGAAGAACGTGTTATAGTTTCTAACGTTGCGGGTACTACACGTGATGCTATTGATACTAAAATCACACGCAACGGTATCAGTTATAATTTTATTGACACAGCAGGTCTTCGCCGTAAAAGCAAGGTAGAAGAAAAAATTGAAAAATACAGTGTTCTTCGTGCTAAAATGGCAATAGAACGTGCCGACGTGTGCGTTATTATGATAGACGGTAAAGACGGCTTTACCGAGCAAGATTCAAAGGTTGCAGGTTTGGCGCTTGAAGAGGGCAAAGCGTGTATTATAGCGGTTAATAAGTGGGACGCAGTCGAAAAAGACGGTAAAACAATGGATTCATACCGCAAGTCACTTATGAACGATTTTTCGTTTATGCCTTATGCACCAATAATATTTATATCGGCAAAGACAGGTCAGCGTGTTGACCGCCTTTTTGACCTTATTAAATATGTAAACGAGCAAAACACAATGCGTATTTCCACAGGTAAACTTAATGATATCTTGGCGGAAGCAACTGCCCGTGTGCAACCCCCTTCGGATAAGGGAAAACGTTTAAAAATTTATTATATGACTCAAGCATCAACAAAACCGCCAACATTTGTTTGTTTTTGCAATAATGCTGAATTGTTCCATTTTTCATATCAGCGTTATTTAGAAAATCAAATCAGGTCGATTTTTGGGCTTGAGGGTACCCCTGTCAGATTTGTTATAAGAGAAAGAGGAGATAAATAATGATTATGACAGTTTTAGTTACTATTATTGCCGCTTATTTAATAGGAAGTATAAACTTTGCGGTAATTTTTGCAAAAGCATTTATGAAGCGTGACGTTAGAGATTTGGGCAGCGGTAATGCCGGTACCACAAACGTTATGCGAAATGCAGGTTTTTTACCCGGCGCACTTACCTTTATATTTGATGCTTTAAAGGGTTTTGTTGCCTGTTATCTTGGAAAAATTATATTTGATTATGTATTCACCCAAACCAATTCTGATTGGGCAAAGGGCATTATTGGCGCTTTTATATGCGGTTTGGCTTGTATGTTAGGTCACGTTTTTCCACTTTTCTTTGAATTTAAGGGTGGAAAAGGTGTGGCTACAAGCGTTGGTATTTTTGCCGTTTGTTGCCCAATTGCAATTATTATTGGTTTAACTGTATTTGCAATTTGTTTATTTACATCTAAATACGTTTCTTTAAGTTCTGTTTTGGCGGCAATCACGGTTGTTGTTCTTTCGATTATCTTTTGTGACAAAACAGCGCTTTTGTTCCCTCAAATTGTTTTAAGTTTGGCTATGGGCGCTATTGTTGTTGGTAAACATAGCGATAATATTAAACGTCTTATAGCCGGCACAGAGTCAAAAGTCAAATTTGGAGGAAAATAATGGCTAAAATAACTGTTTTAGGTTCAGGCGGTTGGGGAATGGCTTTGGCCATTTCTGCTTTTAATAACCGCAACGACGTCACTTTGTGGTCGCCTTTCCAACAAGAAGTTGATATGCTTTTGGAAAAAAGAACCAACGAAAAATTACTTCGCGGAGTTGTTTTGCCAAACGAAATAAATATCACTACCGATATGTCGGTGGTGAAAGGGGATAATATCACCATTATAGCAACCCCTTCAACTGCGGTTAGAAGTGTTGCTCGTGATTTGGCAAAGTATAAAAATGAAGGTATTGTTGTAAACGTTTCAAAGGGATTTGAGGCATCAACTCTTAAATTTTTATCAGAAGTTATATCTGAAGAATTGCCAAATGCCACAGTAGTTGCACTTTCGGGACCGTCCCACGCTGAAGAAGTTGCACGAAATATCCCCACTTCAATTGTTGCTACTTCGAGTTCGCTTATTTCGGCGCAAGTGGTACAGGATATTATGTCAAGTGAAACTTTACGTGTTTATACTTCTACTGATATTACGGGTGTTGAACTTGGCGGCGCATTAAAAAACGTTATTGCCATTGCTGCCGGTTTTTGTGACGGTTTAGGTCTTGGCGATAATACAAAAGCGGCGCTTATAACCCGTGGCCTTGCCGAAATGACACGTTTGGGTGTTAGTATGGGCGCTAAAGAATATACATTTTCGGGGCTTACAGGCATTGGCGACCTTGT
This sequence comes from Oscillospiraceae bacterium, assembly GCA_015066165.1. Lineage (GTDB taxonomy): Bacteria > Bacillota > Clostridia > Oscillospirales > Acutalibacteraceae > UBA737. The sequence continues at coordinate 2,634 of SVOX01000087.1, forward strand.
TGTTACATGTACTTCAAGACACAGCCGTAACAACCGCTTTGGTAACAAGGTGGGGAGCGGTATAAGTGTAAAAAATGCTTTGGCAGAAGTAGGTACGGTTGAAGGTTACTACGCTGCCGAAATTGCTTACAAGTTAAGCCAAAAATATAGTGTTGAACTGCCGATTATTCGTGAATGTTACGCTGTTTTATATGAAGATAAACCGGTAAATCAGTCGGTAAAAAATCTTATGAACAGGCCTTCACGAAGTGAACATTAAAAAAATATAAAAAAACACTTGATTTTTGAGTTTATTTGTGATATTATATATCTTGCTATGCGGTCAGTGAAAGATTGCTGACAAAAAAGAAGGAGGTGCAGACCATGGCTAAATGTGATATCTGCAGTAAAGAAATTGCTTTCGGTATTAAGGTTTCTCACTCACACAGACGTTCTAACAGAACTTGGAAGCCCAACGTAAAGAAGGTTAAAGCAATCGTTAACGGCGCTCCTCGTCGTATCAATGTTTGCACCCGTTGCTTACGTTCAGGAAAGGTTACCAGAGCCGTATAATATTTCTTACAAACAAACCCTGAGCAATGCTCAGGGATTTTTTGTATAGACAGAAAGTTGAAGTTAAATGATTAAAGCAGTAATTTTTGATTTAGACGGAACGCTCGTTGACTCTTTGTCAGATTTGTGCGACAGTACAAATTTTGCTTTGAGAAAACACGGGTTTAAAGAACATGAAAAAGAAGAATTCAATTATTTTGTTGGTGACGGTGTGCCAAAACTTATTGAACGTGCAATAGGTGAAAAAGATTATACAAAAGAAATAGGCGAAACGGTGTATAACGAGTTTATGTCGCATTACCGTGAACATTTTTTAGATAAAACTGCACCTTATGAAAATATCGAAAAATGCGTTGATGATTTGTTTGGTGCCAAAATTAAACTTGCTGTTGTTTCTAATAAAGTTGATGAAATGACAAAGAAAATTGCTAAAAAGTATTTTGACGGCAAGTTTTTGCAAGTAATTGGCAAGCGTGAAGATTTTCCCCTAAAACCCAACCCTGCATCCACTTTGGATATAATTGAAAAACTTGGTGTTAAACCGAGCGAATGCGCCTTTGTGGGAGATTCGGGTATGGATATGCTAACAGCCAAAAATGCGGGTTGCGTGGCGGTTGGTGTGCTTTGGGGATTTAGACAACGTGAAGAACTTTTAAAAAACGGTGCAGATTATTTGCTCGATAATCCAAGCGAAATTGCCCCGCTTGTTTTAAAACTTTAAAATAAAAGTTGAAAAAACTTTTTATTAAGTGTATATTTATATTAAGAGGTGACTGTAATGAAAAGAGATGATTATTTAACCTGGGACGAATATTTTATGGGTATTGCCATGCTTTCGGCTTTAAGAAGTAAAGACCCTTCAACCCAAGTTGGCGCTTGTATTGTAAATGACGATAAGCGTATTTTGTCTATGGGTTATAACGGTATGCCACGTTGCTGCAGTGATGATGAATATCCTTGGGAGCGAGAGGGTAATCCGCTTGATTCAAAATATCTTTATGTTTGCCATGCCGAATTTAATGCAATTTTAAATTGTGAACGTGGCAACGTTCGTGGTTGCACCTGTTACGTTACACTTTTCCCGTGTAACGAATGTGCAAAAGCAATTATACAGTCGGGTATAAAAGAAGTGGTTTATAAGGAAGATAAATATGCTTCGAGTGATTCGGTAATAGCGGCAAAGCGTATGTTTGATACTGCAGGTGTAAAATACCGCCTTTACGAGCCGACACAAAAAGAAAAGACATTAATATTTTAGCGAGTTTGTGCAACAAACATATAGAATTTGCAAACAAATATATCGAGTTGCGTGAAACTCAACATACCGAAAAAGGATACAATCGAAATTTCGATTGTATCCTTTTGGTTTTTAGAGTAATTGTTTTCTTAATTCTTCTGGGGTTTGTGCCGATAATAAAGCGGGTGGAATATCAAATACAGTTTTGCAACCCTTTTCACCCTTTTGATTTAAGCGATAAGCCGCTCTGGCGTACGCTATAAGAACGCTTGAAGTAAATTCGGGGTTAGAGTCGAGTTTTAAATTATATTCGATTATAGCGTTGTTTTGGTTATCCCAGCCGGTCTTTCCGCTTCTTATCACTGTGCCGCCGTGGGGAAGACCTTGGTGGTCACGTTTCATTTCTTCCATTGTGATAAAGTGAACGGTTGTATCGTAATCGGCGAAGTAGTTAGGCATTGTTACAATTTGCTTTTCAATGTAGTTTTTATCTGCACCGTCTTCTACTACCACAAAGCACTCTCTTGTGTGTTTTTGTCTTGTTGTAAATTCGGGTGTTTCACCGTTTTTAACCGCATTTACAGCCGATTCTACAGGTATTGTGTACTGACGGGCATCAACAACGCCGTCAATTCTTCTTATGGCGTCAGAATGGCCTTGGCTAACGCCTTTTCCCCAAAAAGTATAATCGTTACCGTTTGGCAAAATTGCGTTGCCGTAAAGACGTGCAAGTGAGAACATACCTGGGTCCCAACCAACCGATATTATACCAATTTTACCGCTGTTTTGAGCGTTTTTGTCAACGTTTTCAAAATGTTCGGGAATTTTTGCGTGGGTGTCAAAACTGTCAATAACGTTAAAGTATTTAACATATTCGGGTGTTTGAACAGGCAGGTCTGTCGCACTACCGCCACAAATCACCAAAACATCAATTTGGTCTTTATAGTTTAACATATCGTCAATGTGTAAAACTTTTGCGTTTTCAGTTTGTATTTTAACGGTTTCGGGATTTCGGCGGGTAAATACGGCAAAAAGTTCCATATCGCTGTTTTGCTTTATGGCGGCTTCAACACCGCGGCCTAAATTTCCGTAGCCAAGAATTGCTATTTTCATTTGAAGTTACTCCTCTATTTATTCTTTATAAAATTATATTACACCATTTTATTATTGTCAATATTTTAGATAAAAAACTACAAACCCAACTTAATCAGGTTTGTAGTTTGATTTCTTTGGCAGATAAAAGTTCGGCTTCGTAAGGGGAGTGGGTAATAAGTATTATTGACTTGTCTTTTGCGATTTTTAATATTTGTTTTACCGCAAGTATGACGTTTTCTTTATCGAGCCCTGTGAACGGTTCGTCAAGAATTAAATAGTCAAAATCGACCGATAATGCTCTTGCAATAGCAACTCGCCTTGCCATACCGCCCGAAAGTTCGCTTATTTTGGTGTTAATTTCGTTTTCAAGACCAAGCGCTTTAAGATTTTCTTTTGCTAAAGTTTCATTTTCGGTTATAAGTAAAACGTTTTGCAAAGCGGTTTTAAAGGGTAATAGACGGTCTTCTTGGAAAACCACCGAAGGTTTTGCGTCTTTTGGTATGAAAATTTCACCTTTTTGCGCTTTCTCAAGTCCTAATATAAGGCGAACAAGGGTTGTTTTACCCATACCGCTTCCGCCCGAAAGCCAAATCCGGTCATTGTCACCAATTTCCAGTGAAAAATCTTCAAAAATCTTTTTATCGTCATAAGCAAAGGAGATATTATTTATTTTTATCATTTTGATACCTCCTAAATATCTTTTTAAGTGATATTTCAAGCAATAATGACAATAAAGCCACAACAGCCGTCAGGGCAAATACTTCTGAAATTTCTAAATGTGCTTTAGAAGTTTCAAGTAAACCGCCTAATGAATTTTGCGGTTTTGCAATTACTTCGGCTGCAATACCCGATTTCCAAGCAAAGCCAAGCGAAGTAAGAGCAGCGCTTATAACGGCAGGGAGAATAAGGGGCAATTTAATTCTAATAAAAATTTTGCCTTTATTAAGCCCAAAAACTTTACCCATTTCAATATATTTTTGGTCTATGCTGTCGAGCGCAGTAGCGGTTGCAGACCAAACTATTGGCAACACCATTAAGAATGTAATAAAAATAGGTAACAAGGTGCTTTTGAACCAAAAGAACGCCAATATAATAAATGAAGCAACAGGTACGGCACGAATAAGTTGTAAAGCGGGTGCTGTTATTTCTTTGAAAAGGGCGTTTTTTGTAGCAAAAACTCCACCCAAAAAACCTAAAACACAACCCAAAGAAAAGCCGATTAGAATTCTAAAAAGTGAAATTATTACCGAAAGATAAAACTCTTTTGTTTGGGCTAATTTAAAAAGTGCAGTTACGGTGCTTACGGGGGAGGGAAGT
>SVOX01000088.1 GCA_015066165.1 Oscillospiraceae bacterium
CAATACGGTTGACCGCAAATTCCAATACCGCCAAGCATTTTTGCTTCATCACGAACACCAATTTGGCGTAGTTCTATACGAGTGTGGAATTTTGCGGCAAGGTCTTTTACAAGTTCACGGAAGTCAACCCTGCCGTCAGATGTGAAGAAAAATACGATTTTTGAGCCGTCAAACGAATATTCAACTTCTACAAGTTTCATATCAAGTTTGTGGTTTTCAATCATTTCTTCGCATATTTTAAAAGCATCTATAGCTTTCTTTTTGTTTTCTTCTACACGGTTTAAATCTTTTTCAGTAGCGATGCGAAGCATTTTCTTAAGCGGTAGCACCAACTCACTGTCTTCAACTTGGTGATTTTCTTGAGCAATCACGCCAAGTTCGTTACCGTTTTGTGTTTCTACAATTACTTTATCTCCTACCTTTACGGTTTTACCCGCAGGGGAGAAATAATAAGATTTACCTGTATCTTTAAATTTTACTGATACTACTTCTGTCATTTGTTCCTCCAAATGTGTTCTGTCATTTTGCTTGTAAGGTTGCAAAATAATAGATTAAGGTTTATGTTGGTTAAAAGCGAGTTTTCAAACTCGGGTAAAGTTGAGTAAATACTCATAAGCGGTTTTGAAAGATTTGAATTTGGAGATTTGCGAATTTTTTGAGCAATTAAATATTTCAAATCTTTTATAAAATTATTTGCATCAACACGGTTTTTAGAGTAAGCCGTAACGGTTTTAAGCATTGAAAAACTGTCGCCGTTTATTGCAAAATCTAAAAACTGCTTTGCCGCCGCTTCGGTTTTTGAAGAAGAAATTCCTTCAAGTGCATTTAACGCTCTGCCAATGTTGTTTTTTTCGCTTTCTAAAGCTTCTTTTATAAGATTTGGTTCATAATTGGTTTTTGATTTAATATATTCATAACCAACCGTAAATTCAGGCGTGTTAAGTGTTAGGGTTACACAGCGTGAAATTATTGTATCAAGTAAAGAAGACTTGTTTTCGGCTATCAGAATAAACATAACAGCCATTGGCGGTTCTTCTAAAACCTTTAAAAGCGCATTTTGCGATTGCTCATTCATACTATCGGCACCGTCGATAATAAATATGCGTTTTTGCGCTTGATGGGGTTTTATATATGCATCATTTCTAATTTCGCGAATTTGCGAAACGGTTATGGTTTTTTTACCGTCTTGTGCGGCAACAACCGTTATATCAGGGTGAGAATTAACGTTTGCCAAGTGGCAGTTGTTACAACTGCCGCAAGGTGAGTTTTCTTTTTCGCAAACAATTGCCAAACTTAAATATTTTGCCAAAGTGTGTTTGCCGGTTCCATAATCACCCTCAATTAAAATGGCGTGGGGAATACGCTTTTCATTTATGAAATTTTGAACTGTGGTGCAAAGCATATCATTTCCAACAATGGAAATCATAATACAAAACCAACCTTTTTCATTGCTTTAAAATAGGTTTTACGAGCAATATATTCTGCCTTTTCGGCACCTTGCTTATAAAGTGCTTCCAACGCTTTTTTATCTTTAATAATTTCATCGTAAGATGCTTTAATGGGGGCTAATGCATCGGCTACCGATTCACCAACAGCCATTTTAAAGTCACCGTAACCTTTACCTTCAAACTCTTTTTCAATTTCTGCCATAGTTTTTTCAGTTATGGCTGAATAAATTGTCATAAGGTTTGAAATACCGGGTTTATCTTCAGAAAAACGAACACACGCCTCAGAATCGGTAACGGCACGTTTGAATTTTCTAATAATATCGTCTTTATTGTCTAAAATTGCAACCCAAGAGTTAAGGTTATCATCTGATTTAGACATTTTCTTTGTTGGGTCCGCAAGTGACATTACTCTAGCCCCTGTTTTTGGGATATAAGCATCGGGTACTGTGAAAACGTCACCGTAAAGATTATTAAAACGAATAGCAATATCACGTGCGATTTCAAGGTGTTGCTTTTGGTCGGCACCAACGGGTACTAAATCGGGTTTGTAGAGCAAAATATCAGCCGCCATAAGAACAGGGTAGGAAAAAAGACCTACGTTAACGTTGTTGGCGTGTTTAGCCGATTTATCTTTAAATTGTGTCATACGTGACATTTCGCCAAATTGTGTATTACAAGAAAGCAACCAAGAAAGACATGCGTGCTCTGGCACGTGGGACTGAATAAAAAGCGTGTGCTTTTCAGGGTCGATACCAAGTGCTAAAAGTAAAGCGTATGTAGAATGAATTTGTGAACGGAGTTTTGCGGGTTCTTGCCTTACGGTAATAGCGTGTAAATCGGCTACTGCAAAGGTACAGTCAAATTCATCTTGCATTGCTATCCAATTTTTAAGCGCACCTAAATAGTTGCCAAGGGTTAACATACCGCTTGGTTGAATGCAACTTAAAACTTTTTTCTTAATAGGGGTTTCTATAATTTCAGACATATTTATTCCGCCTTTAAATGATTATCTTTATTATTATATCATAATTTTATAGTTATTACAAGTTTTAGTTAAGTTCATCTAACGACAAATAAAAACTTTCTAAAAATTCTTCAATAAAAATATTGGCTTCCGGGCAGTTTAGTTCTTCAATTGCTTTTATAGTGCTTTTTTCGGCAATTTTGAACTCACGGTTGCCCATATTTGATTCCTCAATACATTTTATAAGAGCCGAGATTTTATCAGCCGCTTTTACAAGCACCTTAACATCGTCTCTTGGGTTGTAAATTTTGGTGAAATAGGGTTTGAAATCGTTTGGTAACTTTTCGAGAAGACGGTTTTCGGCAATTTTTTCAATATCTTTATAAACGTTTTTAATGTTGCAGTTGTAGTATTTTATTGGGGTGGGCATATCGCCTGTAATAATTTCGGTTGTGTCGTGATACATAGCGGCAACTGCAACGGCATTTGCATCAACATTTCCGCCAAGTCGTGTGTTGTTGATTATAGCAAGAGCGTGTGCCACAAAAGCTACTTCTAAAGAGTGTTCGCTTAGATTTTCACTTTTTGTATTTCTCATAAGCCCCCAGCGGTAGATGTTTTTCATACGGCTGAGCATAGCGTAAAAATGATTTTTCATAAATTTCACTTCCTTTATTGAATATTATAACATTAAATGGTATAATATCAATAGATTATTTTAATTTTGAGGTATAAAAAATGGGTTTTTCCGAACTAAAAAACCAAACGTTAAAGCCAAAAAAAGAAAAGGCACTTTCAACCTTTTTGTTTGCACTTATAACGGCAGCGTGTATTTTTGTGCCGTATATGGTGGCAAGTGAAGGTTATTTTGTTTTTTACGGTGATTTTAACGTTCAGCAAATTCCGTTTTATCAAAAGTGTCACGAGGCAATTAGAAACGGTAATATTTTTTGGGATTTTTCTACCGATTTGGGTGCTAATTTTATTGGTTCATACAGTTTTTATCTTTTGGGAAGTCCTTTCTTTTGGATAACTCTTCTCTTTCCAAACAGTTTTGTACCTTATCTTATGGGACCGTTACTTATTTTAAAATTTGCGTGTGCGGCATTAACAGCATATTTTTATATTCGCCGTTTCACAAGAACACCCGAAGCGGCACGTCTTGGCGGACTTTTATATGCTTTTTCGGGCTTTTCAGTTTATAATATCTTTTTTAACCACTTCCACGAAGCCATAATCCTTTTTCCGCTTTTGCTTTTGGCTTTAGAAATGCTTATAACCGAAAACCGCCGTTTTGTTTTTGCGCTAATGGTTTGTTTGTGTGCAGTTTCTAACTACTTTTTCTTTTTTGGAATGGTAGTATTTGTTGTTATTTATTTCTTTGTAAGGTTATTTTCAGGCGCTGTAAAAATTAAATTCTCACGCTTTTTCGTTTTGATTTTTGAGGCGGTTTTAGGGCTATTGCTTTCTTGTGTTTTGCTTTTGCCTTCTATTTTAGCAATTAGTGACAACACCAGAATATCATCATTTTTGCTTGGCTGGAACGCCATTATGTACGGAAAAGAGCAAATATACGGTAACGTTTTGCAATGTTTCTTCTTTCCACCGGATATTCCCGCACGTCCCGTATTTTTCCCCGGTGCCGAGGTTAAGTGGTCTTCACTTGGCGGATGGTTACCTGTGTTTAGTATGGTTGGTGTTTTTACTTGGTTTAAAACAAAAACGGGTAGTTGGCTTAAAAGGTTAATAGGAATTTGTATTTTCATGGCTTTAGTGCCAATTTTAAACAGTGCTTTTTATGCCTTTAACACTTCGTATTACGCACGTTGGTATTATATGCCAATACTTCTTATGTGCCTTATGACAGTTGTTTTGACCGAAGACCAAAGTGTTGACTGGTCTTTTGGCTATAAGTGGGTTTTAGGTATTACCATTGCGATTACTGCAGTTATTGGCTTTTTCCCGCAAGAAAATGATGAAGGAAAAATCATTTTCGGTATTTACACACAAGGCGAAGATTTAACCTATGTTGTAAGATTTGCAGCGGCTTGTTCTATTGCAATAATTGGCCTTGTTGTGCTTTATTTCCTTTTGAAAATTTTAAAAACAGATGCAAAATCGTTTTATCTCACAGCCACAATTTGCGTGTGTATTGTTTCGGTAATATATGGCAACGTTTTTGTTGTTTGCGGCAGGGCACATTCTTACGAAATTAAAGACGTAATGATTGACACGTTAATTGAGGGCGAAGTAGATTTAGAAGATGACAGCGAATTTAGAATTGACACTTATGATTGCGTTGATAATACTGCAATGTATTTGGGGTATTCAGGCATAAATGCTTTTCATTCGGTTGTGCCGGCTTCGATAATGGAATTTTATGAATACATTGGGGTTGAGAGAAGCGTTGCAAGTCGTCCTGAAACTGATTATGAATCTATAAGACAGTTGCTTTCGGTTAAATATTTATTAAACCGTGAAGACGGGGAAAGTTTTATTGACCAAGATACAAAAGAAACCGAAATGGAAGGTTATACTTATACCGATACTAAAAACGGTTTTTACATTTATCAAAATGATAACTATATACCTTACGGTTTTTCTTATAAATATTATATGAGTGAAGAATTTTGCGATAGTTATACAGACGAAGACCGTGCGAATTTAATGTGTAAAGCAATTTTGCTTAATGATGAGCAAATTAAAAAATACGGAAAACTTCTTTATAATTTTGACGGTATGTCAAGAAATCCTGCGCCCGATGACAAGGATAGAAGTTTGTATTTTGATTATGAGAGTATGGTTTACGATTATGATAAATTACGTGAAACTTCGGCATTAAAATTTACAACAGATAACAGGGGATTCACCGCCGTTGTAGAGCGTGACGAACAAAACTTGGTGTTTTTCTCAATTCCTTATGACAAGGGATGGACCGCCACAGTAAACGGTAAACCTTGTGAAATTGAAAAGGTTAACAAGGGCTTTATGGCGGTTTTGGTACCTGAAGGTACAAGTGAAATTCGTTTTGATTACAAGACACCCGGCTTGAAAGCAGGTCTTGTTGTAACTTCGGTTAGTTGTGCGGTATTCTTGATTTATATGTTAATATTCCTTTTGTGGAAGAAAAATCGAAAGTTTGTAAACATTTATCCCGAAGGTGATATTTTAATTGAGAGTTGGGCTAAAGCAGAGAGTTTGGAACAATTTGAAATTGAAGATGAACCGCCTGATGAACAAAGTCTTTTGGACAAGATGGACGATACGATAATACCTAAAATTGAAAACGGTTTTGAGGGCGGATTTAAGATTATTGATAATACGGAAAACGATGAATAGTGTAAAAAGGCGTCAAAAACGGCGCCTTTTTTGTTATTTCAAAAATTATTAAAAACCTTTTAGTTATGCGGATTGTAGCAGTTTTGCCACAGTCCGTTTTTTGCTTTTTAAAAACATGTCGTGGAATGTCGTGTAAAAAATGAGTACAATGTGAATTGCTGATAGGAGGAACACACTATGCGAGAGAACGACAAACTACTTTATAAAACTTTGAAATCGATACTTAATGAAAAGTTATCAACCGAAGAGGCACTCACTTTGCGAGAAGAGGGCTTTTTAGTTAAAGACCCAACAAGAAAAACAGCGGTAATGATAGCTCTTTACAAAAAGGCGGCTTCGGGCGACTTATCAGCTATAAAGGAGTTGCGTTCGATCGTAAGTGAAAAAACCGAAGAAAGCCCTAGTGGCTTAAAGGCGGTGATGATTGTTGACGACATCCGAGATTAAAATTTCGGCTATTGTCGGACAAGGTTATGACAAGTTTTGGAACTGCAAAAAGCGTTACCGTGTACTCAAAGGCGGTAAAGGTTCCAAAAAATCTGCCACTACGGCACTCAATTTCATATTTAGGATTATGAAAGAAAAGGAGAGTAATTTGTTGGTTGTGCGTCAAGTTATGAACACACATCGTGACAGTACTTTTGCACAACTGAAATGGGCACAGCAAAGGTTGGGAGTTTCGAAATATTGGTCTAATACCGTTTCGCCAATGGAAATGGTTTATAAACCAACCGGACAAAAAATTCTTTTTCGTGGTTTTGACGACGTTTTAAAACTTGCTTCTACAACAGTGTCAAACGGCTACTTAAATTATGTATGGATAGAAGAAGCGTTTGAAATTGCTAACGAAGCGGATTTTGACAAACTCGACTTATCGGTGCCAAGGGGAACGGTACCCGCCCCGCTTTATAAACAAACTACGTTGACTTTTAACCCTTGGAGTGAAACGCATTGGCTTAAAAAACGCTTTTTTGATACGCCTTCTTCAAACGTAGAAACTTTTTCTACTAATTATTTGTGTAATGAGTTTTTAGACCAAACTGACCGATTGGTATTTGAACGAATGAAGCAAACAAAC
>SVOX01000089.1 GCA_015066165.1 Oscillospiraceae bacterium
AAGAAACGGCATTGCAGGGGCGGTACCCAAATCAAAAGTTTCATCGTTAAGTTCGGCATCGTCCTGTTCTTCATTAAGTGACATAATATCCATAAATTGATCACTCATTTGCTCAATATCTTCATCAGAGATATTCATTTTTTTGAGCATATCTTCTACAGGTTTAATTCCCAATTCTTTTGCGCAAACAAGGCAAAGACCGTTTGGTTCAGCATTGGGGTTTGTCATATCCGACACAAAAACAACCGCCGGACGTTTTTTACACTTTGAACAAAGTTTCATTTTTAATAACTCCTAAAATACATTGGTTAAAAAATTAAAAAGTATCGTTTTATCTATATTTGCGCTGTTAAAAATCCAAATACCGTTTTTGGTAAATGAAATTAACAAAAGTACTACCTCGCTTAATACAACCGTTAATGAAACACCTTTAACAACGCCCACTAAAGCGCCCAAAAATTTATTGAATTTTCCTACAACACTAAATGAAAACGCTTTATTTAATAATTTTGCAAGAAGTTTTACTACAAACGATAATATAAAAACTAAAACAACAGCGTAAACTGTTTTTAAAATGCCAACAACCAAAGGACTTATAACTTTTTGACTTACGTCAGTTAATATAGTTTGTGCATCTAATTTAGTACTTTGTGAGATAGTTTTTTCCAAACTTTCCTTTGATATACCAAAGTTATTTGCATTTTTGGTAATAACCTTAGGCAAACTTTCCCACACTTTATCGATAGTATTATTGGTGTTTTCTATTTTGTCGTCATTAACCGAATTAACAATAGCCGGTTCAACAACTTTATTATATGTAACTTCTGCTAACGGTGTACTAACCGAAAAAGCTACCAAAACCGCAGCAATAAAACCAACCGCTTCAACAATTGCTCTGACAAAGCCCTGTTTTGCAGTTATAACTGCTATTATAACTATAATTGCAATTAAAATCAAATCAATAACAAAATGCATAAATCTACTCCTGTTCCAACTTAAGTTTATTTATTTCATTATCAGTAACAACTGCCATAATGTTTTGGCCAAACGGTACAATTTTAACCACACCAAAACCGCATTCTCCGCTTCTTATAACTTTTCCGTCACGTCCAAGGACATATGCCTTTGTATCACTAACGCAATAAATATTTCCGTTTCTTACCGCAAAATCAGTTATAATTCCTTTAAACTCAAACTCTTTTTTTAACTTTCCGCCAGATGAAAAAACAGCAATTCTATTGTCGGTTTTATCGTTTTCACGGTTAAAAACTACTGCCAAACCGTTATTGCCTGTTCTAAACATTGCGGAATTATATTCGTTTTTATATTCTTTTGATTTAAAATTAGACCATTTAAAGAAGTTGTAACTGTTAGCCGTTATAACCGAAAAACCACTGCCAAAAGTTGTATCCAAAGCGTAAACAATGGTATTTTCAAAAATTTTCTCATTTTCAGGTGTAGCCGATTTAAAATTTAAAACACTAACCTTTGAATTGTAACCGCCAACCTTTGATGAAATTGTAGCAACCGCTATTTTCTTTCCCGAAGGTGACACCCCAACGTTATTTACAAGGTCAACAGATGAAAACCACTCATACACCGGTTGGTTATTCTTTTTAAAAACACTAACCTGTGCCGTATAATTTTCAGAAGAAGTAACAACCGCATAGGTGCCGTTATCACCTATTGCCGCAGTTTTTATATCGTGTTTAAAAGTTTTTGAAGACTCTAAACCGTCAAGGGTGAAAATTAAAATGTCTTTTTTTCCTTGGTCAAAAACCAAAGCCCTTGTTTTTGATGTTTTAATAACCGGATTTTCAAACCCGTGACTGTGGGTAAATATTTTTTTACCCGAATTTGAAAAAGCAGTAATGCTGTTACTTGAAAGCACGTAATAATACGAACCCTTTGAAACAACGGTTGAAGTATTATTACTTTCAAGGTCAATCGGATAACTTCCCCCGCCAATTAATTTAAGGGTATTAGAAGCGGTTTCAAATACACCTGCGGGCATAAAAAGTTCGCAAATTAATAATACAGCCATCACAACGCCAATAATACTTGCCCATAATTTAAAACGACGCTTGGCTTCAAGTTTTTTACCCTTAACCACTCGCATATTTTTTCTGGGTTTGTACTGTTTTTCGGCAGAAGTCATTGGTATATTTAAATCTTCTGCTGTCTTTTTTGTTCTTTTTTTGGTAACTTTTGGTGCCGAGGAAAATCTTCCACGGCGTTTTCTTTTATATTCAGGCATAATTTTTTCCTCAATAATGTACTTTTTCTAAAAACAATGCGTTTGCAGGTGCAGTAACACCCAAACGCTCACGCTGTTTATTCTCTAAAATTTCAGGTATGTCGCTACACAAAACCTTACCGTCACTAACCGCAACGGCAGTACCCACAATAATTCTAACCATATTGTATAAAAAACCGTTTGCAGTGACTGTAAGTTTAATATAGTCATCCGTTCTTGTGAAAAAACATTCACTAATTGTTCTTACCGTATCTTCTACAGTTCTACCCGAAGAAGAAAAAGCAAAAAAATCATGCTTTCCAATAATTGTTTTAGCAAATTCATTCATTTTATCTACATCAAGCGGTCTTTCAATAGCCCACGCATAACGCAATTTAAAAGGGTCTTTTTTTGCGCTGTTATAAATATTGTAACAGTAAGTTTTTCCCTTTGCATTGTATCTTGCGTGAAAATCGTTTGCCACCTGTTTGCAGTCAGTCACTGCAATATCGTTTGGCAATACCGAATTTAGCCCTTTTAAAAATGCCTGATTTGGAATATTGTCTTCACAGTCAAAATGACAGGTAAATTCTTTGGCATGAACGCCGGCATCGGTACGTGAAGTTCCCGTAACCGAAACTTTACGTTTTAATATTTCACTCAATGCCTCACATAAAACAGATTGCACAGTAACGGCATTTTGTTGCACTTGCCAACCGTGATAAGCGGTGCCGTCGTATGAAATTGTTAAAAGCATTCGTTTCAAAAACACCGCTCCCTTTCTAATTATAGAAATATATTACACAAAATTATTCCTGCACCAAACAAAAGCGAAACCAAACTTAAAACATAATCAACAGCCGTTACTTTCAACTGTTTCATTCGGGTTTTTCCTTCACCGCCATTGTAACAACGACATTCCATTGCTTCTGCCAACTCGTAAGCACGTCTTACCGAAGACAATAAAAGCGGAATTAAAATTGGAATTAATGCTTTAATTCTATCCTTTAGTTTTCCGTTTTCAAGGTCGGCCCCTCTTGCTTTTTGTGCATTCATAATTTTACCGGCTTCTTCAACCAAAGTTGGAATAAACCGTAGTGCTATAGTCATCATTAGCGCCAACATATGCACCGCACTTTTAAGACCTATAAACCTTAACGGACTTAAAAGACTTTCAATTCCGTCGGTCAAGTCGTTAGGGGTTGTGGTATAAGTCAGGGTTGAACTTACAATAATTAAAAGTATTATTCTAAGTGCCATAAACATTGCCCGTGACAAGCCGTCATAAGTGATTGTTATTTTCCAAAAAGAAAGCAATACACCGTTTGCTTCATCCCCGTAAAACATATTAATAAGCGAAGTTACAAGTATAATTGGTAAAACCGCTTTTAAATTTTTAAAATACATTTTAAAAGGCACTTTTGAAGCAGTCATAACAGTTAGCACCAATAAAACCGAAACGCCGAGTGCAAAAAAGTTTTTAGATAAAAATATAAAAACTATTGCCACTATAAGCAGTATCATTTTTACTCTTGGGTCGGCTTTATGAATTGGTGACCGTGTTTCAATATACTGCCCAAAGGTAATATCTTTAAGCATTCGGGTCACCTGCCTTTATTCTTTTTAGCACTTCAACAGCACGTTCTACTGTAAACACGTCGCAAGGTATTTCTATTCCGCGTTTTTGCAACGCTTCGAAAACCCTTGTAACAATTGGAACGTTTAGACCAATTTCACGCAACCGCTCACCGTTTTTGAAAACGTTTTGGGTTTTATCAAACATCACAAGTTCACCTTTGCTCATTACAAGCAATTTATCGGCTATTTGTGCCATATCTTCCATACTGTGAGAAATTATAATAACCGTGGCGCCTGTTGCTTTTCGGTAATTAAAAATAACATCTATAATCTCTTCCCTGCCTTTAGGGTCAAGACCTGCCGTTGGTTCATCAAAAACAATTATTTGCGGATTCATAGCCATAACACCCGCAATAGCCACACGGCGTTTTTCACCGCCCGACAAATCAAAGGGTGATTTTTGCAAATATTCTTCCTTTACGCCAATAATTTCACAAGTTTGCAAAACTCTTTGTTCTAATTCTTTACCTGAAAGCCCCATATTTTTAGGACCAAAGGCAATATCTTCATATACTGTTTCTTCAAACAACTGATATTCAGGGTATTGGAAAACAAGCCCTACTTTAGAGCGGACTTTTCTAATCTCTTTTGGGTTATCCCAAATGTTTGTTTGTTCAATAAGAATTTCACCGTCGGTTGGTTTTAAAAGGCCGTTAAGGTGCTGAACCAAGGTAGATTTACCCGAGCCCGTATGCCCAATAACGCCCAAAATCTCACCTTTTTCCACAGTGAAACTCACGTTTTTTACGGCATCGTTTATAAAAGGAGTATTTCCGCCGTAGGTGTGGGTTAAATTTTTAACCTCTAAAATTGCCAATTATTTTTCCTCCAAGCTTTTGGCTATTGCCACAGCTGTTTCTTCTATTGATAAAACGTCGGTATTAATATTAAAACCGTTTTGTTTTAAAGCATATAAAAGTTCAGTTGTTTGCGGTACAGAAAGTCCTACCGCCTTTAACTGCTCTACGTTTTTGAAAATTTCTTTTGGGGTGTTATCGTCAATTATAACACCGTCATTCATAACCATTACTCTATCGGCTTTTTCGGCTTCTTCCATATAGTGAGTAATGAGTACTACCGTTATTCCCTTTTCTTTGTTTAAACGGTGTAACGTGTCAACTATCTCTCGTCGCCCAACAGGGTCAAGCATAGCAGTTGGTTCGTCAAGAATTAAACACTCGGGTTCCATTGCAATTATTCCCGCAATAGCAATTCTTTGCTTTTGTCCGCCTGAAAGATGATGCGGTGTGCTTTCACGAAACTCATACATTCCAACACTTTTTAACGCATCGTCAACTCTTTTTCTTATAACTTCAGGTTGTAGCCCCAAATTTTCAGGGCCAAACGCAACGTCTTCTTCAACAATAGAAGCCACAAGTTGATTATCGGGGTTTTGAAAAACCATACCAACCTTACGCTTAACTTCAATTTCTTCTTTTTCGTCTTTGGTATTTATACCGTCAACAAAAACATCGCCACCGGTTGGTTTGTAAAGACCGTTAAGCATTTTGGCAAGAGTAGATTTACCCGAACCGTTGTGACCAAGTATTACGGTAAAACTTCCACGTTCAATACCAAAAGACACGTCATTTACCGCTGTATGAATTTCTTGGTCGGTAGAATATTCATAAGTGACATTCTTTACTTCAATAATATTATCCATTTTATCTTGTCCAAATCGTAGTATTACCGCAAGGCATTGAAAAGCCCTTTTCGGTTATAGCAAGTCCAATTTCATCAGTGCTAACCTTACCGCCACGACCTTTAACCACATACTCATTTACCATATAGTCAAGTATTGTATGTGAAAGACCGCCTGTGTAAGAATTTAAAAAGAAAAACAAAGCATTGTCTGATAAAAGTTTGCCCGTTTCACTCAAAAGTTCACCCAGTTGTTGTTCCAACTTCCAAACTTCGCCGTTTGGTCCCCTGCCGTAAGAAGGCGGGTCCATAATTATAGCGTCATAACTTTTACCGCGTCTGATTTCACGCTTTACAAACTTTAAGCAGTCATCTACAAGCCAACGCACATTGCGGTCGGCAAGGCCCGAAACAGCAGCATTTTCTTTTGCCCACTGTACCATACCTTTAGATGCGTCAACGTGAGTAACATTTGCCCCTACTGCTAAACAAGCAACAGTAGCCCCGCCGGTATATGCAAACAAATTAAGTACCGAAACTTCACGTCCTGCATTTTTTATAAGTTCTTTGGCCTTTGACCAATTAACCGCCTGTTCGGGAAAAAGACCTGTGTGCTTAAACCCCATTGGTTTTAATCTAAAGGTCAAGTCTTCATATTCTATACTCCAAACATCAGGGACTTTTTTATAAGTTTCCCAATGTCCCCCACCCGAACTTGAACGGTGATATTTAGCGTGAGCATTTTTCCAAAGCGGATTTTTTCGCTCACCCGACCATATCACCTGTGGGTCTGGGCGGATAAGAATTATATTACCCCAACGCTCAAGCCGTTCGCCCGAATCAGCGTCTATAAGTTCATAATCTTTAAAACCTTCAACTGTTCTCATTAAAAAAATCCTTTAAAAAATTGATTGTTGATTGCTGTTATCGTTTAATTTTATTCCAAGATGGTCATAAGCCAGTTTTGTAACGCATCTGCCACGCGCAGTTCTTGTTAAGAAACCAATTTGCATTAAATACGGCTCGTAAACATCTTCAATAGTAACCGCTTCTTCACCTAAAGCCGCCGCCAAGGTATCAAGACCAACAGGACCGCCGCCATAATTTGTAATAATTGTGGTAAGCATTTTGCGGTCAAAATCATCAAGTCCTAATTCGTCAAT
>SVOX01000090.1 GCA_015066165.1 Oscillospiraceae bacterium
CGAAGGTAAGCACGACGATTTACCCGAATCTGCATTCCTTTTTGTTGGTACAATTGACGAAGCAATTGAAAAAGCAAAGAAGGTGCAATAATGAACACCTTTAATCTTACTATTGCCACCCCCGACGGCAACAAGTTCGAGGGTGAGGTTGTAAAGTTTGACGTGCGTGGAGTTATGGGTGAACTTACAGTAATGGCAAATCATATCCCCTTTGTAACAACCGTAGTTTCGGCTCCTTGTAAAATTGAACTCGATGACGGCACAGTAAAAAACGCAAAATCTGACGGTGGACTTTTAACCGTTGGCAAAGACTCAACAACCTACTTTTCGGGCTCGTTCGAATTTGTAGAAGAATAACTCAAAGCCACGCTAAAAAGCGTGGCTGTTTTTCTTGACAACATACCGTATTCATAATATAATTCTAAAGGAAAAGGAGTGATTATATGGAAAGTTCGTATGAATCCCACGTTGGAATAATGAACAAGATCTACCCTATCGGCCTTTCATACAATAACCGCAATACCGACGATAATCTTCACTGGCACGAAAATCTTGAAATACTTTACTTTTTATCGGGCGAATGTGACGTTGTAAACGGCAGTGAAGAAATCAAAGCGCAAAAAGACGACATTATTATAATCAACTCCGAAGCAATACACGGCGTACGCTTTCATCACAATTTTTGCGAATTTATTGTTGTTCATCTTGACCACACTTTTTGTGAGTCAATGGGCTTTAACACAAGTGATTTCCGCTTTTTAAAAAAGATTAATGACCAAAAAATCGCCAACCTTATAACCAATGCTTTGGAAGAACAACGCAAAAAACAAAATTTCTACCAAGAGAGTGTTAAAATTACCTTGCTCTCGGTTTTGTTAGAACTTTTTAGGAATTATATTGTTAAAGAAGCCAAAGACTACAAAACTTCAAACAAAGTAAAACTTGTTAAAAAAATCATCAAATTTATATACAAGCATTTTGACGAGCAAGTTTCGATTGAGGAAATAGAAAACTATTGCCGTTACTCACGTTTTTATATTTCACGCGCTTTTAAAGAAATTACCGGTACTACTATTATGATTTATCTAAACAACATACGAATTGAAAAAGCCAAGTCACTTCTTGAAAACAGCAATTTAAGTATTAGTGAAATTTCGGCAAACTGCGGTTTTGTAAGCCAATCTTATTTTGGAAAGGTTTTCAGAAAAAGCGAAAATATGTCACCGCTTGAATACAAAACTGCACACAAATAATAAAACAACACTACCCGAACAAGAGAAAATAACAACTCTTTTTCGGGTAGTTTTTTTCGATATATTGCTCCGCAACACAATACAAATAACACGGTTTTTTCTTATCTTATCTGTTCGCCTTTTAAGAAAACATGTTTTACGTTAAATTCTTTATCAAGAATAATAATATCGGCACGGTAACCCAATTTTAATTCTCCCCTGTCTTTAGCATCTGCTGCGCGGGCAGGGTTAACACAAGCCATAACCGCAATTTCTTCAGGTTTGAAGCCCAAATCGAACATATTCTTAGCACCTGTAGCCAAAGAACAAGCGCTTCCCG
This sequence comes from Oscillospiraceae bacterium, assembly GCA_015066165.1. Lineage (GTDB taxonomy): Bacteria > Bacillota > Clostridia > Oscillospirales > Acutalibacteraceae > UBA737. The sequence continues at coordinate 1,573 of SVOX01000090.1, forward strand.
CAATGGTTCCGTTTGGAAGTTTGGCAAAACCGCCCTCAACGTATAACACTCTACCGTTAAAATCGTATTTACCTTCAGGTACACCGCAAAAGAAACAACAATCACTAATCATTGTAACCTTGTCAATTCCTTTTGACCGAACCACAAGTTTTACTGCTGGCGGTGAAACGTGGTGCATATCACAAATAAGTTCACAGTCCACACGATCGTCAGTCAAAGCACACCCCAACACCCCAACATCACGGTGGCTAAATGGACGCATTGCATTAAAGGTGTGTGTTAATCTTGTGGCACCGTTTTCTATTGCCTCTAATGCCTCGTCGTAAGATGCATCGGTATGAGCAATTGAAACCTTTACACCCATATCCACAAGAGATTTTATAACTTCTTTAGCGCCTTCAAGTTCAGGTGACATTGAAACAATTTTCAATTTATTACCGCTGTTTTCTTGAATAATATTAGGTACTTCCATATTGGGAAGTTGTAATTTTTCGGGTTGCATACCGCCCATTCTCACAGGGTTTACAAAAGGACCTTCACAATGAATACCTAATATACGGTCATCGTTAGTAGATAAAAGACGCTTAGTATCTTGAGCATATTCTTCGGTTTTGCAGGTAGCAAAAGTTGGTAAAATACTTGTAACCCCTTGTGAAGTTAAGTAATCGAGTGCAGGTGTTGGCTCACCCTGAAATTCTGAAGAATAAAACTCTATTCCGTTTGCACCATGAATATGTGTATCTATAAAGCCCGGCAAAACATAACAACCTGTCGCATCAAATTCGCCCGAAAGCGAACTTTCAACAATTACGCCGTTTTCAAAGCATAAATCTTTTTGCTCCATTTTGTGTTGTCCGTTAAAAACCAAACCGTTTTTTATTTTCATATCAATTACTCCGTTTTTCTTTTTTATAATTATAACATTATTATTGTAATTAACAAAGTAAAATTATGACATTTTTTAGTAATATTGTGCTGTTTTACATAATAAAAAGCATCCGAATAGAAATCGGATGCTTTAAATATTACTGTCCGTATTTTGAAATCATTTGTTTACGGTCAATTTTTCCGTTAAATGTTTTAATAATTTCATCAATTACTACAATTTGTTTGGGTTGTTTATACGGTTCTAACTTCTTGGCAATTGTATCACGAATTGCCTTTTCGTCAAGTTCATAACCTTCTTTCAAAACAACCAAAAGTTTTAATGCTGTGTTACCGCCTCTAACTACGGGAACCAACAAGCATTCGTCAACACAGTCAACTCTCATAACAACTTCTTCAACCTCTAAAGGAGCAACCTTAAGTCCGCCAAGGTTGATAGTATCGTTACTGCGTCCTATCAAAATAAGTTCGCCATTTTCAGCAAAGTAACAAATATCGCTCATAACAAGCATACCGTTCTTTATGGCTTTTGCGGTTTGTTCAGGTTCATTCCAATAGCCCTGCATAACTGATTTACTGCGAATAGCGCAAAGACCGGGATTTTCGGCAGAAGAGTTTTTAATTTCGTTGCCGTCTTCATCTAAAATTACAATTTCGCTATAAGAATTTGGGAAACCAACGCTACCCGGATATTTAGAACCGCCCGAAACGCAAAATTCATCAGTACAAGCAACGCCCACTTCTGAACAGCCAAAACAGTTGTACATATAAACGTTTGGCATTAGTTTGCGCATTTTTTCTTTATCGGTTTCAGGGTATGCGGTAGAACTTGAATAAATAAATCTGAGTTTATCTGCCAATGCTTCCAAATCTTTTGAAGCCACCGCTAAAAGCAAATGTATTGCCGAAGGCGGTAAGTAAAGCGATGTAACTCCGTTTTTATGAATAGTTTCAAAGTATTGTTTAAAGTTGCGGAAGCCCTCTAACAAAACTACTGCACTGCCAACAGCCATAGCAATATGAACTTTACGTAAGCCGGCAGCGTGGTTCATAGGTGTTGGAATTAACCAAACGTTATCGGGTTTGATATTAGTGGTTTCAATACCTGCCAAAGCAATATTGATTTGGTTAGAATAAGAAACCATAACGCCTTTTGATTTACCTGTTGTACCTGTTGTGAAAAGAATTTCAGCAAGACTGTCATCACTTGGTGCTACAGGTTTGAAATCATCATTTAAAGTTTCAATTTCTGTAATAATTTCATCAAGCGCCCAAGCGGTTGGTAAATCTTCACGTGCAGTAAGAGTGATTACAGTGTTTGCATCTAACTCTTTTGCAATTTCATCAATACGAAGGGTTGGTGTGTTCTTTTCAACCGGTACAAAAGTCGCACCCAAAAGTTGAATTCCATACCAAATATAAACGTAAGACAACAAATGGTCGGCTTCAACCACTACCCTGTCGCCTTCCTTTATACCCTTTTGCTGTAAATAACGTGCGGCTTTGCGGTTCATTTTGGCAAGTAAACCGTAATTGCAACTTTCTTCACCAACTGTTATGGCAATTTTTTCAGGAGCTTCTGCCGCTTTTTGTTGTATTATAAGTGCAATAGAATTAAGCATTTTTAATCTCCTTTATTTTTATGATTCGAGTAACGCTTTTTCTTGTTTGGCTATCTCTTTTTCAGCCAAAGCAACTTCAAACTCTGAAATTCTTTCTTTAATTATATCGTATTTACCGTCCCAAAATTTGCTTGAGTTCTTTCTCTCTCTGGCATCAGGCATATCGTATTTTTCATCAATATACTTTGCCAAAGCAGCGGTGAACTTTTCAGCACCATAATAGTTTACGTGACTTTCGTCATAAAATTCTGTGGTGTTGTCGAGATCAATCGCAAAATCACCGCTTTTATCTACATAATAATGTACGTAATCCATACCGTTTTCTTTTAAGATTTTATAGGTTGTATTAGCACGACCTACTTCATATTTACCAAGAAATTGCGGTGTGTCAACAAAAAGAACTTGCAACTTATGTTCTTTAATGTAATCAATAAGATCGTAAAGTGCTTTTTCGGTAACCTTGTCAAGCGGGAAATAATTATTAGCATCGTAAACCACCTTATCGTGCGGTTTACAACCGATAACACGGTCATCTGTCAAATAGTAACTGCCATACTTTTGCTCTTTACTGCCTAAATTCTCGCTCAATGAATAGTCATCCGACCACTTGCTGTGATATTTTATAAACGAGAACAAATACGAAGCGTCAAATCTTGGTTTTGAAGGGTCTTGCTCATGTATAACCTTCATAGTTTCAAAAGCAGCTTTTATTCTGTTAATTGAAAAGAAAGGCAAAGAATCTAAATATCTTCTTGCCCTAACGTCAACACGGGTAAGACGTGTATTGCTTTGATAAAACGCACGAATATCAAACAAAATAAGTTCGGGATTTTGTTTATCCAATGTTTCATCTAAAATATTTGTATAAAGCCAAGCCGGGAAGGCATCATACGCAAGTGAGTATATAGCCAATCCGTTTTCTTCGTAAGCTTTTGGTGCAATCCAATATCTATCTACACCGCTTGTCCCAAAAAAGATACCGTCAACTGTATCTTCGGGCATATTACGGTACGTGTACATATTTTGGTCAAAATTCTTAGTGTTTTCTATCTCAAATAAATCACACATAAGTATTATTAGCATTAATGCCGAAAGCATAAAAGCCACGCATCTAACAATTTGCTTTTTTGTCATAATCTTCTCCTAACGTTCGGCTTAAAAGTTACCGTAAATAAAGGCACTTGCATCATACGAAGGTCCGTAAATACCAAATACCATTACAACAGCAAGTAATAGCAATATTATGCCCCAACGGAAAACAAGGTTTTGCCTTGCCAATGCTTCTCTGATTTTTAAACCGTTTTCTTGCAAAATACCTACAACCAACAATACAACCAAAGCCAAAATTAAAACTGCCATACCTTTTTTATCCAAACCGTACTCAAATATTTGACCGTTTGAACCGGTAAGAAAACTTAAACTAACAGATGTAAACATAGTTTTAATCATTCTAAACGCTTCGGCTAAACTTGGCGCCTTAACAATTATACGGGAAATGCACAAAAGCCCAAAAGTACGCGCCATTTGGAATAATCTCCAACTAAATGCTTCAGTATTGATGCGAAGCCATTTAGCGAGTTTTTCATAAAAAGGAGTAAGTGCTACTGTTGATGAAATAAGTATTGCATTATAAAGACCGTTCACAATGTATTGCCAAGTAACACCGTGCCAAATACCTATAAGGAAGAAAACAACCAACGGTGCCGCTACAGAAGGAACCATTTTAGCCGCATGGTTGCCATACTTTTTGCGGAAACTCTTGCTTATTGCGGTTACGGGTTTACAAAGCATTATTGGGAAGAACACAAATTCACGCATCCAAGCGCCGAGTGACATATGCCATCTACGCCAGAAATCTGCCATAGAAGTAGCAAAGAACGGGCGCTCAAAGTTAAGCGGAAGGTCAATTCCCAACATTTGTGCCGCACCGCGAGTAATATCGGTACCGCCCGAAAAATCGCCGTAAATTTGGAAAGAATACATAACTACTGCAAACAAAATTTGCGAACCGTTTGTATATTCAAAACCGTCGGCAAAAATTGTTCTAACAACAGGCGCTACCCTGTCGGCAATAACTAATTTCTTAAAAAAGCCCCAAAGTATAAGTTGGGCACCGTATTTTAAATTATTATAGTCAAAGTCGTGCGGTTTTTGTAACTGCATACCAACATCGTTAAAGCGGAATAACGGACCTTGAACAATTGAAGGGAAAAATGATGCAAACAATGCAAATTTACCTATATGTTTTTCAGCCACATGTTTACCACGCCCAATATCAATAAGGTAACCTATACAGTTAAACGTATAGTACGATAAACCAAGCGGAACAATTATGTTAACCAAAGGCATAGAAGCATCCCACTTGAAAAGTGCAAATGCATCGTTTAAACCGCCTATAACTAAATTAAGGCATTTAACAGCCGCTAAAACACCCAAATTCACAAGCACGGTAATAACCTGTACTGTATGTACTTTCTTTGAAACTTGCTTTTTAAGTTCACGTTTTTGTTCTTTAGTTGCTTCTTCG
>SVOX01000091.1 GCA_015066165.1 Oscillospiraceae bacterium
TGGGCAATACTACCAACTACCACTACTCTGCCGTTTACTGTTTTCAACTGCGGTAACAACTGTTTTATTATGTAATAAGGCGAAAGAAAATTGATTTGAAAAACATTGTCAAACCCCGTATCGCAAATCTTTCTCGGTATGCTGTAAGCACCTGCATTATGAATAAATATATCTATTTTTTCGTTTTTTAACTTTTCGGTTATTGCTTTAACGGTTGAAAAATTCTCTAAATCACAAGTGATACATTTTACCGTTATATCATAAGTTTTTGAAAGATGGTTTGCAAAGTTTTGACTACGCTCATAATTACGGTCCACAAGCAATAAATCGGCACCAAGTTTTGCTAAACAATTACAAAGTTGACGTCCAATACCGCCTGTACTTCCAGTAATTGCAACAGTTTTATTTTTTAGAGTTGAAGTATATAATTGTAACCATTTTAAAACTCTCATTCTTATCCCCCAACCTTTTTAATAAATATACCACAAAAAATTCATCTAATCAATTATTTTAAGATTTCTTGAAATATTTCCTAATTCATCTGCCCAAAAGTAACAGTCGGGTATTGTTAAATTAGTATTACTGTTTTCAATTATATTTGCAAAAAAATCAAGTGCTACGCCGTTTTGGCTTATCTTTTGGCATATTTGCTCTATAATAGGTCGTTTTAATTCATTTCCAACATTATAAATCTCTGCAATTTGAATACCTGTATATCTATATTTTTGTTGCTTAATTTCAAGTTCAATTCCGCCAACATAATCTACCATATCGCTTAAAATGTTATAATCTCCGCTAACGTTAAAATCTACGCTATAACCGTATATTTCGTTTTTTAATTCTTCTTCTGGGAAAATTGAAACTAACAATTCATTATTTTCAAAATCTAAATAAAAGAATGTTTTATCGCCATCTATTTCAAGCAAAATCCCTTTATTTTCACAAGTTTGCTGTTTATAAGGCACGTTTTTTATTTCGTTTTGAGCAGGTGCTAAATTTTTTTGCATATAAAAATACCCTATTCCAATTAGCACAGCGCAAAACATTGAACTAATAATAAAAGACTTCAAAAACAGTTTGAATTTAGATTTCATAAAATCACCCAAATTATTATTTCCAAAAACAAAAAGGTTATTCTTGCGAATAACCTTTTTTAATTATTGTTCCATAATAGTTCTAAATTCGTCACCGCTGATTTTTTCTTTTTCAAAAAGAACTTTTGCAGTTTCGTGAAGTTTAGGCATTGCTTTTTCAAGTAATTCCAATGCTTTTTTGTATTGGTTCATAACAATACTTTCAATTTCTTCATCAATAATTGCCGCAGTTTTTTGCGAGTAATTAGGATTAGAAGCAAAGTCACGTCCCAAGAAAACTTCGTTTTGGTCGTTACCGTAAACCACAAGACCTAACTTATCACTCATACCAAAGCGAGTAACAATTGAACGAGCCAAATCGGTTGCACGTTCAATATCGTTAGAAGCACCTGTGCAAACGTCGTCTTGAGTGAGTTGTTCAGCAGCGCGTCCGCCCAAAAGTGAACAAATATCTTCAAGCATTTTATTTTTAGAAACGTGACCTCTTTCACCGTCAGGCATATACATTGTATAACCTGCCGCCATTCCACGTTTGATAATTGAAATTTGATGAACCGGATCTTGCGTTGGCAAGAAATAAGAAACGATTGCATGACCTGCTTCGTGATAAGCAGTAATCATTTTATCTTTTTCACTTACAACGTGAGATTTCTTTTCGCTACCCATCACAACTTTTATTGTTGCTTCATCAACTTCTTGTTGAGTAATTGCTTTTTTACCGTTACGAACAGCCAAAAGCGCCGATTCATTAAGCAAGTTTTCAAGGTCGGCACCGGTAAAGCCCGAAGTGTTATGAGCAATAGTTTTAAGGTTAACGTCGGGGCCTAATGGCTTACCGCGTGAATGAACCTTTAAAATTTCTTCTCTGCCCTTAACGTCGGGGTAACCAACTGTGATTTGACGGTCAAAACGGCCAGGTCTTAAGAGTGCCTTATCAAGTATATCCGGGCGGTTGGTTGCGGCTATTACAATAACACCTTCGTTAATACCAAAACCGTCCATTTCTACAAGTAATTGGTTAAGGGTTTGCTCACGTTCGTCGTGACCGCCGCCAAGACCTGCGCCACGTTGACGGCCAACAGCATCTATTTCATCAATAAATATAATTGCAGGGGCTTCTTTTTTTGCTTCTGAAAACAAATCTCTCACACGTGAAGCACCAACACCAACATAAAGTTCAACAAAATCAGAACCCGAAATTGAGAAGAACGGAACATCGGCTTCACCTGCAACAGCACGGGCTAATAGAGTTTTACCTGTACCCGGAGGGCCAACTAAAAGAACACCTTTTGGAATACGAGCGCCAAGTTCGTTAAACTTTTTGGGGTCTTTAAGGAAGTCAACAATTTCACTCATTTCTTCCTTTTCTTCATCGGCACCCGCAACGTCGGCAAAGGTTGTTTTACGGCGTTTATCGGCTTTTTTGGCTCTTGATTTTCCAAAGCCCATTGTTCTGTCGGCACCCATTGTGTTGCTCATTCGCTTAGTCATTAAGAATAAGAAAATTATAAGAGCGCCTGTCATTAAAACAGTTGGCAAAATTCTTGAAATCCAAGCACCGCCGCTACCACGTTCGTAGTCATATTTAATTTCGTTTTCAGTGCCTTTGTTTGCTTCATTAATTTCAGTAACGGCTTTGTTAATGTCGTTATAGAAAATGTTTGTATCGGCAACGGTATAACGGTAATAATTACCGTCGGCACGAAGTTTATAAACCAACTGACCGCTATACAAATTCAATTGATATTCCGACACCTGATTGTCTTTAATTAAGTTAACAATCTCATAATACTTTTTTTGGGCAGTGCTTTTGTTTAAAGTTGAAATAGCGGTTATTGATAATATAAGAATAATAGGTATTCCTATATACAAAAGCACACTTTTTAAATTCTTTTTCAAAGGTTTTCTCCTTTCCCGTTATGCATATACTTCGGGAGAAAGTACTGCAACAAAGGGTAAATTTCTATATTTTTCATTATAATCAAGTCCGTAGCCAACAACAAACTCATCAGGTACTACCTTGCCAACATATTCGGCATTGATATCTGCCTTATGGTTGGTGGGTTTGTCAAGAAAAGCACAAACTTTAATGCTGTTTGCCTTACGGTCTTCAAGCACTTTTTTAAGATAAGAAAGTGTAAGACCAGAATCTAAAATATCTTCAACTATTAGTATGTCATAACCTTCAGGATTTACGTCTAAATCTTTTTTGAAATTTACGTGACCTGAAGTTTTAACACCGTCATACGAAGAAACCGACAAAAAATCTATCGAGCAGTCACAAGTAATCTCACGCATAAGGTCAGCAAGGAATACCACCGCACCTTTAAGTACGCTGACAAGCAAAAGTTTTTTGCCTTCATAATCTTTTGAGATTTCCTTACCTAAACGTTCACAAATTTCTTTAATTTCTTCCTTTGATACAAGTATTTCTTTAAAATCTTTATTCATTAATACTTCCTCCGCTTAAAGTTTCTATTTTGTAAATTCTTTTTGTTGTATCATCAACCGCACATCTGTTTGATACACCAATTTTATAAACCCATATCACACCCATATCATCTGCTATAACAGGCAAATTTTCACGTTCGTCTAAAGGAATTTTAAACTCGGTAAAAAGTTTTTTGAGTGTTTTTGTATATTTACTGCCGTAAAGACGCATTTTATCGCCTTCACAACGGGTTCTCACTTGTAACTTGCCTTCTATCTTATCACAATCAATCATATTATTTGAGAACAAATTATTAACATTTTGAATTTTGCTTAAATTTACAACAAAATTTTTTTGATTTATTTCGCCGTCGGTAATTTTTAAAGTTTTGTTTTCAACTACCGCATATAAATCATTTGGCAAATTAACTTTTGCGTTATCGCACAAGCAAGCGTTAAAAATTTCGTTTATATGATGATTTTCAAGTCTGATTTCAGGATAGCAAATATTAAAATATTCAATTATTACACGTTTTGCAACCGCTGTTTCAAGTGAAACAAAATCAACCAAATTAAGTGCATCTTCTTTTTCAAAAGAAAATAAAAATTCATTTGCCTTTTTTTCAAGATAAAAATTATCTTCCGACAAACTAACCGCCGTTTTAACAGCGCTGTTTTCAACGTTTGGGTTAATTTCTTTTAAAATTGGAATAACGTTATGGCGTATTTTGTTTCGAGAATAATCGTCTGACAAATTTGTACTGTCAGTAACAAATGAAAGATTATTATCACTGCAATATTTTTCGATATCTTGCCTTGTGCAAAAAATAACGGGACGAATTATATTACTGCGCTTTGGTGGTATTCCGCAAAGACCTTTTAGTGCAGTTCCGCGTGTCAAATTGAAAATCAACGTTTCCAAATTATCACTGGCGGTATGCGCCGTTGCAATTTTACCGCCGCACACACGCTCTAAAAACGCATATCTTAATTCTCTTGCAGCAAGTTCAATGCTTAAGTGATTATCTTTAGCATATTTTGGAACGTCAATTTTTTCGCAAAATAACGTGATATTATGTTCTTTACAAAATCTTTTTACAAAGTTTTGGTCACGTTCGGCTTCGTCGCCTCTAATAGAATGATTAAGATGTGCCGCATTTACGGTAATTTGTAACTCTTCTTTTAAAGAATTTAAACAATGAAGCAATGCCACCGAATCGGCACCGCCCGAAAAAGCAACTGTAACCGTATCACCCTTATCAATTAGCGAAAACTGACGAATAGCCCTTAAAACTAACTCTTTCATCACCTGAACACATCCACCGAAGTAAATCTTGTAAATTGACCGTCCCAATGCATATCAATTGTTCCAATTTCACCATGACGGTTTTTTGCAACAATACATTCCGCTTTATTTGGATCAGACCTGTCTTCATCATCGGTTTTTTCACTATCATAATAAGTATCACGGTAAAGGAACAAAACTATATCGGCATCTTGTTCAATAGAGCCCGATTCACGAAGGTCAGAAAGGGCGGGTTTGTGTGATTTGCCTTTTGTTTCGGTACCACGTGACAACTGAGCACAAGCAATTACGGGAACCTTAAGTTCTTTTGCCATAATTTTTAAGTTTCGTGTAATTTCAGAAACTTCTTGAACACGGTTTTCGGTTGATTTGGCAGATTTCATAAGTCCCAAATAGTCAATTACAACCAAATCTACCTGACGCATACGGCGAAGTTTTGCTTTCATTTCGGGTACTGTAATTGCCGAAGTTTCATCAAAATAAATATTAGATTTAGAAAGATTATCACCTGCTTGCGCTAAGCGTGTCCACTCGTCAGGGGTGAGTTCACCTGTACGAAGTTTCTCGCTTTTGATACCTGCTTCACTTGAAAGCATACGTTGAGCCAACTGGTCACGAGTCATTTCAAGTGAGAAAAAGCATACCGTTTTACCGGAATTAACCGCAACGTTACGTGCAATATTAAGCGCAAACGAAGTTTTACCCATACCGGGACGTGCGCCCAAAATAATAAGGTCGGATTTATTAAGACCTGTAATCATTTTATCAAGGTCACCAATACCCGAAGGAATACCAATGTAATCGTCACGTGTTGCAGGGTCTGCCATTTTAGACAAGCGGTCATAAGTTTCATTTTCAATAACACTTTTAATATGTGTAAGACCGCTTACTTCCCTGCCTTGACGAATTTCATAAATTCTTTGCTCGGCATTATCAATAAGTTTTCCTGAATCTTGGGTGTCTTCATTAATATCTTTAATTATGCCTTGAGCCGCAGTTAAAAGCGCTCTTGCATAATAGCGTTCACGAATAATGGCAACATATGTAAGCACATTCGCAGCAGAAGGTACCGTTTGCACCAACTGTGTAAGATATGCTTTACCGCCGGCATCATCATAAACGCCGTCTTTTTTAAGTTTTTCAAGAAGGGATACAAAATCTATGGTTTGACTTAATTCGTACATCGAAGCCACTGCAGTATAAATTTCTTTATGCTGTGGGATATAGAAATAGTCAGTTTTCATAAGAACTGCCACTTCGTTAAGGCATTGAGGGTCAACAATTATTGAACCCAAAACTGCCTGTTCCGCCTCGACAGAGTACGGAAGACGTGCTCCGTCAAGGTTGTATATTAATTTATCGTCACTCATTTTATTATTCCGTAACCTTTACAGTTATTTTTGCAATAATTCCTGTATATAACTTAATTTCGGCGGTGTATTCGCCAAAGTTTTTAATATCAGCCACACTCATTTTTTTACGGTCAATTTCAATACCTAAAGATTTTTTAATTTGGGCCGCAATTTCTTTAGATGTAACCGAGCCAAAAAG